>JAPOYX010000014.1:43328-50593 GCA_026706345.1 Gemmatimonadota bacterium
CATTGGGGACTCTCCGGGGGCGATTATGTTTCTCCGGGGCAACTGTGTCTTTCCGGGCGAATTCGGTGTTGTCTGTACAAATTCATGTAAATCGCAGATATCCTGTAAATCAAGCTCGATTTGGAAGGCCCGCCCTTGGTTCCGACGACCAATGGCACCTCAGCCCCTGTAGTTTTCCTCCACTTTTCGTTGATGATCGTATTGCGAAACCACTCGACAGTCGTGTTTCCGTTGATGTACATTGGACAAAACATACCAATGTTTTCAATTACTTACGTTCCCAAATCGTGAAAACCGGGCGACGACGGGTTTCGTCGCTGAAGGCGGATATGGTCGGGTCGCGAACCGGAGAGCAACACGTGCGTTCTAGATATAAGCAACGTTATGCTTGCATGGCGAATGTCTTCGCGTTTTCGGTAGTACTGAAGTACAAGAAGGACGACAGGCTATGAATGAAGTCGAGTTCCTGCGGCCCAGGTTGTGTGGGGAACGCTTCGAAGACGGTGGCATTCCGCTGGAAGTTCTTAAGGATCTCTCAGTCCTTGAAGAGATGCTTAAAAAGGTCGCGAAATGGCGATTCCTCCAGGACCATCCGGAACGTCAACGTATTCCCAAAGGATTCGAAGACAGTATTGAACTGAAACTCTCCGACGTAGAAGCGGGAAGCGCCGTCCCTGTAATCACCTTGTCCGATGCTTCAGCTCATCCCTTTATGTTTCCCTCTCATAACACGCGTTACCTTGAACAGGCCCGTAATTCCATAGTCAACGCCATTGGGGCAGTGAACCAGGGGGAGCCGGCGTCAGGTCATCTGCGGCGACAGGAACTGGTTTACTTCAATCGAATAGGGCGTTTCTTACGCGACGACGAGTACATCGAGTTGATAGCCGACGAGCACTCGACACCGGTTCGGTTGACTTGTGAGACACGGCACAAATTGATTCTCGAGTCTAAGGAAGCCCTACCCGACCGGTACGTTGTACTCCGTGGTCTGATACCTGAAGCAGACCAGGACGGGGGGACGTTCGTGTTGGAACTTCTTGATGGAGGCAAGGTCACCGTTCCTATTCTCGACCAATACATTGATACCATTCTCGAGGCGTTCAACGGCTATCAAAGGAAGGTTCGGGTCCTTCTTCGGGGAATGGGGAAATTCAATCTACAAGATCATTTGGTAGGAGTGGAACCTGTGGAGCAAGTCAGCCGTCTGGATCCTTTGGACATCCATGGTCGTCTTGACGAGTTGCGCTGTCTTGAAGACGGATGGCTCGATGGAGATGGGAAGGCTCCCGGTTCAGATGAACTGGATTGGTTGGCGGCCGGTTTCGACCGGCACTATCCGGAAGACTTGCCTTTGCCATATCTCTATCCGACGACCGAAGGCGGTGTGCAGGCGGAATGGTCTCTGTCGGATTGCGAAATCAGTCTTGAAGTAAATCTCCTCGCTCGTCGGGCGGCCTGGCATCAATTGGACTTGGAAACCCCTGTCGACAATATGCGGGAGTTGGACTTGGACAGCGAAAATGACTGGGCCTGGATCGCTTCGGAAATCCGTTCAATGGCGAAAGTAGGAGTATGAACGCTGGAACAAAGCTACATCGCCAAGTTCATCCCTCTTGGGTACAGGAAGGCCGCGTAACATCCCTAGCATTCAAGCCGACTCCGAAGGATGGTGATTGCCTGTCCGTTTATGACGGCGATCAGATCGACGCCGAAGCGACCTGGCGGCACTACGTAGACATCCTGGGCTTAAACTCAATTGGTGTACTGGCTGTTACAGTTCGGGAGTGCGAGAACCTTGACCTTACCGTAGCGCCCGACCCTGACCCCTTTCCGGAACATGTTTGTATAGACTTTCGAAGTCTCACCAGGAGGGAAACAGAGAATATGGCCAAGGCACTGAGTTCGAAAGCCCGATCACGAGGCTGGCAGTTCAGTCCGTAGGCGTCGTATACGGTGGTGGTGTTTACCCCCTTTTCGTCGTCGACGGTCCGGTAGGAACGGCCATGTCCGGATTCTACGCCCCAGTACCCGTATCGGGTGTCGACGGCGTTGCTTGTGGTATGCCCCGGCGGGATGACGCGGGATACCCTGAGGAGGGGATCGTCGTCGTAGGCGGTCGTGGTGATGCGGCTTCCGGCGGCGGCGCTGGTCAGTGCGCCGTAGGTGTATGAAGGCGCCTGATGCACCGGCCCGAGGAGTTTTTCGGGCTTGCCCGCGCGGTTGTACCCGGTCTGGGTGACGACATCGTTTTCACCAGCCCGCGCGCGGGTCTGTATCCGGCGGGCCAGGCCGTCGAAGGAGCTGGAAAGAACCTCTGCCGGTCCTACGTAGAGGCCAGCCAGGTATCCGTTTCCGGTCTCGCCCTCGGCTTTGAACGTGGGCGTCCATCCTGAGGGCACGGCCACCGAGGCCGATGCTCCCTTGAACCGGGTATCCCGGTGGCCGTAGAGCCATGCGTTCACCTTGCCTGAGGGCACAAGCTCCATTTCGACGCGGGCCCAGGGCCCGCCTGGCCCATTTCCCGGGGCCACGGGGCCGCGGCCTCGAAATCGGTATTCGGCTTAATCCGTACGGGACAGCCCACGGTCCAGGTGGCCGTCGCGCCCGACTCGTCCGCATCATAGATGTACCGGATCGTCTAGGAAGCCGCATCGGTGTCGAAGGCGTAGACCGCGTTCGAGTCGAGCGAAGTGAAGACCTCAGGCACCTCTTCGGAGCGCATCATCCTGCTGAAGGGATCATAGGTGAAATAGCTGACCTTGCCGTCTGCGGTCTGCTGCGCGTTCTGGGAGAAGCGCAGGTTGTAGTGACTGCCGTACCTGTACCATGTGGTGCCGGCTTCCGGTTGCGTCTTCGAGGCCATATCGCCGTGGGCGGCGTTAGGCGTAGGGAGTCACGTCGTCCATGGGCACGGTGGGCCTGATCAGCCGTATCAGGCCATCGTACGCGAAGCGAGTCGTCTTGTCGTTACCCCCGAATCGGCGATAGCGGCGATGAGCCGTCCACACTCGTGGAATTGGCTGGTCACGCGCCTTCCGTGGGCGTCGGTGGCGGTTCTCCATGGGCACCCGGGTGAGGTCCCCTCGCTACAGCGGACGCTGGACGAGACGGTCTGTCCGGACGCCGTTACGGTCTTCGTGCGCATGAGAGGATCGACGCGCAGGTTTATGATCTATTGCGGGCGCTGCCCGGTTGTCCGAACCCTTCTTCGGAGCGTTACCCGAAGATAGGGCCTTGGCATCAACCGGACAGCACGTTTCAACCCGATACGGATCCCGGCTTCGCACGATTCTGCCTGGATGCACTCAAGCGCTGCAGGCACCGTAGAAACTCTGATGCGAAAGGATGACACGGTTCAACAGCATGGCATCATCCCTCGGCATCATACTGTTGGCTTACGGTGAACCGGCCGGGATAGTCGATGCCGGTGACCCACTCGCGGGGGTTGTAGGCATAGGTCCCGGTTGCGATGGCATCGCCCACAACGTGCGTGCTTATGTTGCCCGCCGTTGTGTGGGTGTAGGCGGCCAGCGTCTTGCCCTGTTCATTCCAGACGCGGCTGAGCCGCCCGGCGCCGTCGTAAGCATAACGCGCTTGCGCGCCGTCGGGATAGATGATCCTGGTGATCCTCCCGGCCAGGTCGTAGGCGTATTCGAGCGTCTTCTCGCCGGTGAGGCCCTCGATTTCCACCTGCTTGACGCGGACGCTTCCCAGGTGGTCGTAGGCGTACAGGTGGGTGACTTCGGCGGCCGCGTCCGAGTCGGTATTCTCCTCGACTTTGGTGAGGCGTCCCTGGGCGTAGTTGGGACCGTCGCCGTCATAGGTCATGCGGCTGCGCCAGGTGGTGTTGTCCGACTCGAGGTGTAGGATCTCTCGGGATCGAGGCTGGAGAACGTGGCGGCGGCCTCGCCCGTGCGGGTCACGCGCCCGAAGGCGTCGTAGACGGTGAAGGTGACTTTTTCGGTGGCGTTGCCCGTGCCGGCGGCCTTCTGCCGCGCGTCCTGCGAAAAGCGCATTCTGCCTAGGTCGTCGTATTTGTACAGCGTAGCTGCGTCGGCGTCGGGATGATGCCTGCTGACCATGCGTCCCAGGGTGTCGTAGGCGTAGGACGAAGTCCCGCCGCCCGGCATGGTGGTGGACGTGAGCCTGTCCAGGGCGTCATAAGCGTAGGAGGTTTTGTTGTTGCGGGTGGCGGCGGCGGTGCCCGCCGAGTCGGCGATGACGTGGCGCATGCGCCTGAAGGGGGTCGTATACGGTTGCGGTCAGCACGCCTTTTCGTCGTCGACGGTTCGGTAGGATCGTCCGCGACCGGACTCGGCGCCCCAGTACCCGTATCGGGTGTCGACGGCGTTGCTTGTGGTATGCCCCGGCGGGATGACGCGGGATACCCTGAGGAGGGGATCGTCGTCGTAGGCGGTCGTGGTGATGCGGCTTCCGGCGGCGGCGCTGGTCAGTGCGCCGTAGGTGTATGAAGGCGCCTGATGCACCGGCCCGAGGAGTTTTTCGGGCTTGCCCGCGCGGTTGTACCCGGTCTGGGTGACGACGTCGTTTTCGCTAGCCTCTGCCCGCGTTGTCACCCACAATGTGGGTTTTGATGTTGCCCGCTGCGGTGTATGCTGTGAGCGTATTCCCATGCGACTCCCACATCCGTGGGAGCCTCCCCGCGCCGTCGTAGGCGTAGTAATGCGCGACTGCGGCGACCACGTCCGAGTCGGTGTTCTCCTCGACCCTGGTAAGCCGCCTCTGGGCGTAGTTGGGGCCGCCTGCGACAAAGTCGTCGTCGTAGGTCATGCGGCTGCGCCAGGACGTGGCATCGCGCTCGAAGGGATAGGAACTCTCGGGATCGAGGCTAGAGGAGGCGAGGGCCGCCTCGCCCCCGCGCGTTACGCGCCCGAAGTCGTCGTAGACGGTGAAGGTGACTTTTTGGGTGGCGTTGCAAAGTTGGTACTATCAGGTGGTGTGTTCTAGCGGCATGTTTTCTGCTGGCGATTACGTCAGGAGACAGACCGTGTGTTATTTGTCTATCCACTCTGTTGTTTACTATCCTCGCAAACTATAACCTGATACAAGCTGGAAATCAACAACTAGTTCAACTGGACTTAAACGTCATTACACGGTTTAAAAGGATCAGATCTTTTAGTAAAGTGAAATCCTGCACTTTATTTGAATGACTAAATCTCAGCTTAATCTTTGGGATCACCTGTTCATTAGTGAGTTCAAACAGCGCCAGTATGTTATCGGTGCGTCGCCACTCTCCTTGTTCGTAGTAGATAAACCAGTGTTTACCACTCTGGCCAGCGAATATCAAACGTCTAGGCGATAGGTTATTGACCAATTCATTTGTTTTATTGAAGACTTCATCAGGTTCTGCAATGACGATTACATCGTCAGGACTGGATATCTCGTCGATTAATGGCTTGGGGATTGAAACGACTGAATGGTAAATGACAAATTCTTCCTGCAGCAATAGATCCATTGCCCATTTGGATTCATGAGCCGGTGCACACGAGAAGAGCGTCGAAACATAAAACAGGATTCCTGAGATTACACAGTTCTTGGTGTACCTGAACATAACCATTCCTCGCTATGGATATCTTCCTACTTCTGTTTCTGATCTGAATTTCATGTTAAATTCACAAGGGTAGGAATCACGTCTTTTAGCTCATGTCACTTTCTGCAGTTTACTCCCATCCTAAGTCTAACTCTCGGCTTAATCGACTGTATCGCACAGTTTTGGAGTAAGTTTCTTGATTCTTGGGAAGCTGAACAAGGTATTCTTCAGCGTGTCAGTCCATTAGCACTTTTAGGGTAAATCCTGTTATCGAAATCTCCTTTGCTGAAACAATCAGTTGTCTGAGTCCATCCAAATCAGGAGCTTTTTGAAAAAAAACCAACTCATTTCGAAGTACTACCTGCCCATTAGAGTATTCGTAAAGGAGCAACCGAATGTGAAATCCAATTCCTCCTTCTTCGGAATAGACAAACCAGATCTTATCACTTTGACCTGCGAATATAAGGCGGCTGAACGGCAGGTCTGGGTAGTCTATAATATCTGTTACATTGTAGTCTTCACCAGGATCAACCATGACGGTTATTGCTCTATCACTGGTCTTCGGGATTGCATTGATTATCGGTTCGGGGATAGAATCAACAGTGGTGTAAATCACGAATTCATCCTGCAGAAACTCATCAATTGCCCATGCGATGTCGTGTTCTTGAGCGCACGAAAGTTGCACCGCGTTGAAAAGAACTATACCTGAGATAACCCCACAAATCGGTGACTTACACATTGATCTTACTCCAATCCGAAGATGAACTGGCCTCTAAAATTCTGTTCAAAAACCATGTTTACAACCGGTATCCGCCCCTGTAGTGTGGTATGTTTTCATCGAACGCCATCGATAAAACCGCAAGTATCTCGCCCGTCAAAGCATTGATTCGAACTGTAATCACGTTAGACAAGATAAACCAGGAGTCTGCGCATCAAATCGGATACACCAGTTCGCTGAAACACTATCTAATAGATATATGTTGTTGAATGGATAGGGGCATCTTTGATTCATCTGTTCGCGCAGACTCCCAGTATAGTTTACTATTGTGAATAGCTGGTGAACCTTTCATAATTGGTCTTGCAATCAGCCAATCTCTTACGGACCAGGATCTTCTTCCCGTTCGCCGATTACTTCAATAGGCTCTAGTTCATAATCAGTAACAGAAAGATTAGAAGTTGGACTTTTCGCTATAAACGCCTTTCCATGATGGTCATGTCGTGTATACTCATTCGGACCGACTTCGCCAAATGCCCTCGCTGTTTTGGTTTCGGGTCCGGTTATAACCCTTTGTTCCTCTTTATTCGAATACGCCCCAGCGTCAGTCTTCCTATCTTTTGCGTACTGTTCGGGGTTATGGATATCCTGATCACCGTGGGCTCCTTCATGATCCAATACTGTTGTTGGCGAGAGATGGTTACCACTGGTGGTTTTGATCCCCATCAGCGGGTTCCATAATATAGTTTTGGTATCAGAGTTGTAGCCACTGTTTCCAGGAGTTTCTGCGATGTAGACAATCGACTCATGCCTTTCCAAACGAGCTAGCCGAGCCGATCTTTTGTGCTTGTTCAGGTATTGAACCGCACTAGCGAAGTGCTTTCGGAATTCTACTGAACTGCCGGGAGCAAACCGCAGTTTGTTCCCATCCGGATCCACAAATTTCAGCGGATTATTGGCGGCATAGACATAGGGACTGATCCCCGGATACTCGTC
>JAPOYX010000015.1 GCA_026706345.1 Gemmatimonadota bacterium
CCCTCGTGGTCTTCGACCAGGCGGGAAACCTCCTCTGGGGCACCAGTTTCTCGCACATCGTCCTAGTCCTGGGCGTGATCTGCGGCCTCGTGTACTTCTTCTTTTCACTGGAACACAAGGGTATGCTGGGACGCGTCTCCCGGGCGGGCATCTGGGTGTTGATGGTGACCTTCGGCGCCGCCTTCGGGTACACGGTCATGGCGCGCATATCCCTGCTCACCGGCAGAATGGAAGCCCTGGGCGCGTGGATCGGCACGATCTTCTAGCCGATGCCGTTCGATCGGCGATTCGTCTGCGCGATTTTCCGGGACGAGACCGATGTCGACGCCTATGATTTCTGTTGCGCACGGCCATGCCCCCCTGTTTCTTACAGAACCGTTCAATTCGGTCCCGGCGCGCTCCGCCGGGAGAGGGCGCACACGCAAGGGAGTTTCATGAAAGCCATTATTCCCGTCGCCGGCAGCGGCAGCCGATTGCGCCCGATCACGCTCGAAACCCCCAAGGCCATGGTCCCCGTCGCGGGGAAGCCGGTACTCGAATACATCCTCGACCAGGTTGCGGGCCTGGGGATCCGCGAGGTCGTGCTGGTCATCTCCCCCTCGGGAGACGCCATCCGCCGGTTCGTCGATCAGCGCGAAGACCTCGAAGCCCGGTACGTCGTGCAACAAGAGCCCCTTGGAATCGGCCACGCGGTGTACCAGTGCCGGACTCTCGTGGATGACGCGCCCGTCCTGATCGTGCTGGGCGACGTCATCTACCTCTCGGATTACGCCTTCCTGGGCAGGAAACCGCCGGGCAACGCGATCGGCGTCAAAAAGGTCGCGGGGGACCTGAGCCGCTACGGACTGGTGGAAGTCGCGGGAGACCGCATCACTCGGCTGGTGGAAAAACCCGACCGTCCGGTTTCAGATCTCGCGATCGCCGGGATCTACTATTTCTCCCGGGCCGCGCCGCTTATGGCGGGACTGGAAAGCCTGGTGCGATCCAGCCGGAAGACCCGTAACGAGTATCAACTGACGGACGCGTTGCAGTGGATGGTGGAACAGGGCGAGCACCTGTCGCCTTTCGAAGTCGACGACTGGTATGACTGCGGCACGCCGGACCGGCTGCTGGAGGCCAACAGGCGGCTCCTCGACCTGAACGGCGGGGCCTGCAGCATACCCGGCAGCGTGATCATCCCGCCCGTCGACATCGCGTCGGACGCCCAGGTCCACCGGTCCGTCGTCGGTCCCCACGTCGCCGTCTCGTCCCGGGCCTCCATCGCGCGCACTATCGTCCGTGACGCCACCATCGGAACTCACGCCCGGATCGAAAACTGCGATCTCCGGGGATCCATCGTCACGCCGCACGCCGTCCTGGCCGACCGGGTGCAACGGGAGACCGCCGGCGCGCACTGCGAGGTTTTCGTCTGACCGTACATCTGACCATATACCGGAATCGATCGTTTCCGATCCGCATGTAGTTCGTTAGGAGCATGACGCATGACACCTGGTTACCTCTTTACTTCCGAATCCGTTACCGAAGGCCATCCCGACAAGGTCGCCGACCAGATTTCCGACGCCGTGCTGGACGCCGTCATCGAACAGGACCCCTATTCCCGCGTGGCCTGCGAGACTTTCGTCACCACGGGCCTGGTGCTCGTCGGCGGCGAAATCACGACGGCGGGTTCCGTGGACGTCCAGAGCGTGGCACGGGAGACGGTCAAGTCCATCGGATATACCGATGCGGGCTTCGGTCTGGACTGGGAATCCTGCGGCGTGATCGTCTCCCTCGACCAGCAGTCGGCCGATATCGCCATGGGCGTGGACCGGCAGGGCGCGGGCGACCAGGGCATGATGTTCGGCTACGCGACCGACGAGACCCCCGAAATGATGCCCCTGCCCATCACCCTGGCCCACAGGCTGACCAGGAACCTCGCGGCGATCCGGAAGAACGGCGTCGCGCCTTACCTGCGCCCGGACGGCAAATCCCAGGTCACGGTGGAATACGTGGATGGCCGTCCCGGCCGGATCGACACGGTGGTGATCGCCGCCCAGCACGATCCGGACGTCTCAAACGACCGGATCAGGGAGGATGTCGTCAACGAGGTGATCGCCCCCGCGCTGCCGGCGGAGCTGATCGATCCGGGCCGGATCAAGTACCACGTCAACGCGACCGGCCGTTTCGTCACCGGGGGGCCGCAGGGCGACGCCGGTCTGACGGGCCGGAAGATCATCGTGGACACCTACGGCGGGTATTGCCGCCACGGCGGCGGCGCGTACTCGGGCAAGGACCCGACCAAGGTGGACCGCTCGGCTTCCTACGCCGCGCGCTACGTGGCCAAGAACGTCGTAGCCGCGGGGCTGGCCGGGAAATGCGAGATCCAGCTCGCCTACGTCATCGGCGTGGCCGAACCCGTCTCGGTAAACGTCAACACCTACGGCACCGGCACAGTCGAAGATCTGGAAATCACGCGCCTGATCCGCAAGCACTTCGACCTGACGCCCCAGGGAATCATCGAAAGCCTGGACCTGCGCCGGCCCATCTACGGTCCCACGGCGTCTTACGGCCACTTCGGCCGGAACGAGGCGGGTTTTACCTGGGAAAACTGCGACAAGGCGGAGGAACTCCGGAACCACGCCTGAGCCGAATGGGGCTGCTCCGGCCGGTCAGCCTGGTCAGGCTGACCAGCGAACGCGGTCCAGCCCAGCACCGGTCTCATTTCGGCGCCCTGACCAGCAGGACAAGCGCCAGTAATCCGAACAGAGCATTGGCACCCCATGCCGCCGCCATGGGCGGCAGTAAGCCGGCGTGTCCGAAAGCTTGCGCAAAGCGCAGCAGCCCCCAGTAGACGAAACAGATCCCAATGCTCAGGGCGAATCCCACCGCTACGCCTCCGCGTCTCAGGTGGGAGGCCAGCGCGCCTCCCAGGAGCACGATGATCAGGCCCGCGGAGGGGAAGGCGATCTTCAGGTTGAGGTCCACCAGGTAGCCCTGCACGTCTCCTCCACCGCGCCGCACGTTCTGTATCAACTGAGCGAGTTCGCCGTAGCTCATCTCTTCCGGGCGCTTTTGTCCTCGTAGAAAGTCCTCCGGCGTTTCCGCCCATCCGTCGGGTTCCAACGAGGCGAATGAGGTGAATCCGGATAGGCCGCCTCCGATCTGAAACCGTCGTTCCACTCCGTTGGAAAGCAGCCATCGCCCGTCCGTCCAGGCGGCGCTTTCCGCCGTCAGCACGCTGGAAACAGAGCCGCCTCGGAACTCGGTGACGCATATTCCGGTGCCTTCCGCGCTGTGTCCGTCGAATACGCGCATGTAGAACTGTCGTCCACCCTCTCCCCTGAAATACACGTCGTACCGGACGTGCTGTCCTTCGCCACCCTGCATGTCCACGTGTTCCGATTGGATTTCCGCCCTTTTCATACTCGTATGGGGCACGAGCCATTCACCGGCCCAGAACAGGCACGCACTGATCACGGCGCTCACGAGGAGCAGGGGCCGCAGCAGCCGGTACAGACTCAGTCCCGACGCTTTCATGGCCGTCAATTCGCCCAGCCTGGTCAGCTGGCCGAAGGTATAGAGGCTGGCGAGCAGCAGACTGACGGGAATTGTGAGTACGAAGATATAGGGCAGGTAATAGACGTAATAGAGCGCGATGTATCCCGGCGCTACGTTGCGGTCCAGGAAACGGTCCAGCTGCTCGATGAGATCGACGACAAAGAAAATGCTGACGAAGGCGACCAGGCTGACGGCGATCGCGGTCATGAACAGGCGGAGCACGTACCGGGTGATCAGGGACATGAAACGGCAATCCTTTGATGATTAGGAGGCATATTCGTCAGACGCGGTCTCTCCCGACAATCCAGACCAGGAAGGCTCCGGGCACGCCGATGACGATATTCGCCGCCCACATCGCCCAGACCGGATCGAACAGGTCGCGGTCCGCCAGTTCTTCACCGCCGAGCAGACATGCCCAGTAGAGCAGGAAGAAGCACAGGCTGACGCCGACGCTCACACCCATGCCGCTCCGGCGGATACGCACACCCAGCGGTGCGCCGATCAGCACGAAGACGAGACACGCCGCCGAAATGGCGTACTTCTTGTGGATTTCCACGATATAGCTGTTCTTCTGGCGCTGCTTCAGCGAGATCGTCCGCTGCGCCTTGGCCCTGGCTGCTTCGATGGAATCCGTCTTCGCCTCCGAGGGGACCGGTCCGGGTTCAAGATTCGCCGCGACCTCGTCGATCTCCCGTTGCCAGTCATCGATCTTCTCACGCATCATTTCGATGTTCAACTCGCGGTCGCCCCGGGTTCCCGCCTCCGACCGCTGCACGCCGCTCGGCGTGGTGCGAATCGAAAACCGCTGCCGCTCGAAGACTTCTTTGAAATAGCGCCCCGAAGCTTCGTTCTGTTGCAGCAGTTCCCCGTCGTAAAGCATGAGATCGAGCCGGCTGCCCGTCTCGTTGACGTGAAATACACCCGACTTCGCCGTCATGAGGCGCGGGTAGCGCATGTTCTCCGTCTCGTAGATGGTAATACGGGAAATCTCGTTGTTTCTCGGATTGACCCGGTCGATCAAGATACTGTATCCCGGAATGTCCTTCATGAATATGCCCCCGGTGAAGAGCAACGTGGGCCGCGCCCGGTGGATATCGTTCATGAGTGACCGCGCCCGGTAATTGGCTTCGGGCAGTATGACGTCCATGAAGTACAGATGGCAGGTCCCCAGAAGGATTCCCGACACCAGGACCGGTGAGACCATCTGGAAGAAACTGACGCCTCCCGCCTTGAACGCCGTGACTTCGTTATCGGCCGAAAGGCGGCCGAAGGCCATGAGCGTGGCGACCAGTACGGACATGGGAATCGAAACGGCGACGATCCAGGCCAAGTTGAGCACAAACACCTCGAGCACGATAAACAGGTCGAGGTTCTTTCCGATGATGAGGTCGGCAATCTGGAATATGATGTCCATCACGAGGATGAACGTGATGATCACGAAGGCAAACAGAAATGGCCCGATATGCGCTCTTAAAACGTATCGGTAGAGGTGAACCGGGAGGGTCATGGGCCAATCCGGCGGATAACGGACCGGGCGGGGCGTTCCGGCGGGTCCGATTACGGGTCCCGTCGACGAAAGTTCGATGTTTTCTACGATGTTTTCAAGGGCCCCTCGACTAACGGAATATACCGCGCGGCATCAAGGTGAGGCAAGCTGTTTTGTCCTGCGCGACAGTCCGGATATACAGGGTGAATTCGCTTGACTTGCCATACGTACCGCGCTATACTCATTTCTACCATTTTCTATAAGGAGTAACCTTGATGGCCAGTTTAAACAAAGTCATACTTATCGGCAATCTGGGCGCGGACCCCGAGTTGAGGTACACGCCTTCCGGCCGGGCCGTGGTCAACTTCCGCATGGCCACCACGCGCCAGTGGAACACGCAGGACGGAGAACGGCGGGAAGAAACGGAATGGCACCGGATCGTAGCGTTTTCGAAACTGGCGGAGATCTGCGGCCAATATCTTAAGAAAGGCGCTCCGGTGTATGTTGAAGGGCGGCTTCAAACCCGTTCCTGGGAGGACCAGAACGGGATGAAACGATACACGACCGAGATCGTGGCGAACGAGATGCAAATGCTGAGTGCCCGCCAGCAGAATGAACCTGCATCCGACGTGCCGCCCGGAGGAATCGGCAGTACGGTGCCGGAAGCGCCGCCTTCCGCGCCGGCGTCCGAGGCCGACGACGACCTCCCGTTTTGATTCCATTCGAGGTATAGTCCGTTCTTCGCACCGGTCGGTCCTTTCCACGTGGGCCTGTAGTGAGAACCCATGACCGTTAGACTTAGCGGCAACGGGCTTCCTCGAATAACAATTCTGATTGCCCGGCAGGAACCCGTCGCACCGCTGATCAGATGGTTGAGCGGCGCAGGTTACCCGTTAACGGAACTGCATTACACCGCTGTTGAAGACCTCCACGCGCGTATTCCCGAATCGGATGTCCTGCTCGTCCATACTGACCGTCCAAGATCGGACATCCCTTTTGTGATGGACGAGTTGCAGTCGAGGCAGTTCCGGCAGGCCCCCGGAGTGATCGTCCTGACCGGCTGTGACGCCGTCGGTGATCTCGACGTCACCCGGGGGATCGACGATTTCATATGCGCGCCATACAATCTCCGCGAGTTCGATCTCCGCATCAAGAACGTCCTCTGGCGCCGTCATAGCGTGCAGATTCAGGATATGATCGCCTGGGGCGACCTGCTGATCAATCTGGGCAACTACGAGGTTACGATCCGGGGCAAGGCGATCGACCTCACGCTCAAGGAATACGAGCTGCTCAAACACCTGGCCCGGCACCGGGGACGGGTGTTCACGCGGGATGAACTGCTGACCGCCGTCTGGGGATACGATTACTTCAGCGGTACGAGGACCGTGGACGTGCACGTGAGGCGGCTGCGAATGAAGATCGAGCGCCACGGGGTGCATATCATCACGACCGTCCGGGGCGTCGGATACAAGTTCGGTGACTGACATGCGCAAAACCTCATCGATCCTACTTGCTTTCGCGTGCGTGGTTTTCGGGTGCGCGTACTACAATACCTTTTACAACGCCAAGAAGGCGTTCAAGGAAGGGGAGCGTATACGTCTCAACCAGCAGACACCCGATGGCAGCATACACCCGATGGCCGTTGACTCCTACGAACTCGCGATCGAAAATGCGGGCCTTGTCCTGCGGGATCATCCCGGAAGCTCCCTGGTCGATGACGCGCTGGTTTTGATCGGCGACGCCCGGGCGATCCAGGGCCAGCACCTTCAGGCTATCAAACGGTATGAGCAAGTCCTCAGGCTGTTCCCCGACAGCGAGTTCGTTGCGCACTGTCTTTTTTCGCTGGGCAGAAGCCACTTCGAAGCAGGCAATCCCGTCCAGGCTGATGAACTGCTGGACCGTTTCATCCGGGAATACCCCGGCAGCGACCAGTCTCCCGACGCCTTCCTGCTCAGCGGTGAGATCGCCTTCGACGGCGGACGGTACGAGGAGGCCGTCACGCGTTTCGAAGTCTTTCTTACGACATATCCCGGTAACGATCGCGAGGCGGAGGCCCTGTTCTACATCGCGCGGTCCAGCCTCGAAATGAATCGTTTCGAAGGCGCGCGGGACCTTTTCGCGCGGGTCATCGGGCAGGCCCGCACGAAGACGTTGAGATACCGGGCGGGATTCATGACGGGTGAGAGCCTTCGCCGCGAGGGCGAACATGACGCCGCGCTCGAGGTGTTCGAATCGTTGCTGGAACAGCGCGATTACGCCCGATACCGCCCCGAAGTCATGCTGGCCATGGCCGAGTGCCAGGCTGGCCTGGGCGGCGTTGAAGGAGCCGTATCCCGCTACGTAACCATAATATCCGAATTCGAAACCGACCGCGATTACGACGAGGAAGTATCGCAGGCCATGTACGAACTCGCCGAACTGTACAGAAACACCGGCAGGCTGGAATACGCGGAGCGGCATTACGCGGACGCGCTCCGCAAGAGTCCCCGGGAATACTGGGTGGGTAAAGAAGCGGAAAGTAAAAACTTTGCCATACGCGAGTTGCGTCGCTTAAACGGAAATCTGGACAATCTGTTGAACGCGCTGGCCGCGACGAAGGCGCGTGAAAACGATGGTCCGAACCATGCTTCGAATGTGGCGAGGCTCACGGAGAACGTGGCCGGGATTCGTTTTCAACTGGCCGAGCACTACCTGTTCCAACTGGACATGGCCGATTCCGCGTTGAGTCGGTATCGTTCCATCGAAAACGAATCGGGCGACCCCTCCCTGGCCGCCAAGGCGGCCTTCGCAAGAGCCTGGGTCCTTGACGAAGTGATGGATGACCCGGCGCGGGCGAACGCCGTTTACGATACCATTGCGGAGCGGTACGCCGGGACGGATCACGCCGTGGAAGCGGCAATTATTCGTTCAAAACCGATCGAAGGCGAGCTTCCCGAGGAGAGGTTGTTTTCCGAGGCGGAGCGGTTGCTGTTCGAAGCGGATCGGCCCGACTCCGCACGCGGACTGTACGAACAGGTCCTCCATCGTTATCCGGACGGGGAATTCGCGCCGCGGGCGCTCTATGCCCTGGGCTGGCTCGCCGAGACGCGTTTCGGCGACCCGGAGACGGCACTCAAACGCTACAGGGATATCGTGGGCCGCTATCCCGGGTCGGACCAGGCGAAGTCGGTCCACGACAAGATTCGCCTCATGGAAGAACTGCGCCAGGACACGGGACCCGACAAATGATGCGTTGACTTCCGGCCCCGTTGGCTGTATCGTAGTGGAGCGAAAGCTGGAAGGCCATGCGACCCGGAACGTCGCGGTACCGGACTGACTGACCCGCGGTTTCCGGATGTGAACCGAATCCCGTCCGCCTCACAGCAGCGAGCATGTCGAACATCCCCATCTGCCAGTGTAACACCGAGGTCCTGTCCAACCGTGAAATCGGTCCCGGCCTTTACTGGATCGACCTGCTGGCGCCCGATATCACCCGCCACGCCCTGCCTGGACATTTCGTACACCTGGTCGCTTCCGACGTTTCCGAGGACAGCAGCCGGCAGACCTGGCTCCGCCACACCCCTCTGCTCCGGCGTCCCTTCAGCATCGCCGAACGAGATCCGGAAAAAGGCGTTTTCGGGCTCATCTACCGGATCGTCGGCGGCGGCACCGAGATCCTTGCGATGCGGCGCCGCGGAGAACGGATCAACGTACTCGGTCCCCTGGGACGACCGCTGGAACCGGTGAGGGCCGGGCGGTCCGCGATCATGGTGGCGGGCGGCGTCGGCGTGGCGCCTTTTCTCTCGCTGGCGCAGGAGACGGTCAGGGACGGCCGGGCGGGCCCGGAAGAACTGGCCGTGTTGTTCGGCGCGGCGACGGCAGGCCTGCTGAGCGGGGAAGAGAAGTTCCGCAGGCTGGGCTTTGACGTCAAACTGGCGACCGATGATGGTTCGACCGGCTATCACGGCCTGGTGACGGCCCTGCTGGAGCGGGAACTGGCCCGGTCGCCCGGCCGCTGCGCCTACCTCTATGCCTGCGGACCGACGCCCATGATGCGGCGCTGCCAGCAGATCGCCCGGGATGCGGGCATCGCCGGACAGGTCTCCCTGGAGGGGATCATGCCCTGCGGCGTGGGCGTCTGCATGGCCTGTGTCGTGCCATGTGTCGATCCCGCAGATCGATCGTCTCCCCGCCGCTACGAGCGGGTGTGCGACACCGGTCCGGTGTTCGATATGCAGGAGGTGGTGTTGTGAGGACGCTTCCCGACTTAACCGTAAATATCGGATCGTGCGAACTGAAGAACCCGGTCCTCGCCGCCTCGGGCACCTTCGGATACGGATCCGAGTACGGCCGGTTCGTGGATCTATCCGATTTCGGCGGCATCGTGACGAAAACGCTCACGCCGGAGCCATGGCCTGGCAATCCCCCGCCCCGGGCCGCCGAAACAGCCGCCGGCATGCTCAATTCCATTGGATTGCAGAACGTGGGCGTGGGTGCCTTCGTCCGGGACAAGATGCCGTACCTGAGAGAATTGGATACCGCGTTGATCGTGAACGTGGGAGGCGGTCCCGTCGAAGAGTTCGTCCGCGTGACCGAACGCCTGGCAGGCTGTGAAGGCATCGATGCCCTGGAAATCAACATGTCGTGCCCGAACGTTTCGGGCGGAATGGACTTCAGTACCGATCCCCGGCGCGCGGCCGAACTCCTTTCCGCGTTGCGCGGGATCACGGACCTGCCGATTATCGCGAAGCTGACACCGAACGTTACGGACATCGCGCAAATCGCCCGCAGCGTGGAAGATGCCGGCGCCGACGCGATTTCCGCCATCAACACCCTGCGAGGCATGGCGGTGGACGTCCGCACGCGCTGTCCCATGCTCGGGGCCGTCATGGGCGGTCTTTCCGGTCCGGCCATCAAGCCCGTGGCCGTGGCGGCCGTTTACCGGATCGCCCGCCAGGTGAGCATTCCGGTCATCGGAATCGGCGGCATCATGAGTGGCGAAGACGCCGTGGAGTTCCTCGTGGCCGGCGCCACCGCCGTGCAGGTCGGAACGGCCAGCTTCGTCGAGCCCCGCGCGGGCGCTTCGGTGGCGCGGGAGATGGCCGACTGGTGCGCCGGGTCGGAAGTGCGCTCGGTCCGCGAACTCATTGGAAGCATACAGATTCCGTCACAAGAGGATGTGCCATGTCACCCTTCGTAGATAGTCTGAACCGTGTACGCGTGTTGACGAACAGCCTGGTCTGCGTCGGGCTCGATCCGGACCTGGATCGATTCCCGGAGCACCTGAAAACGGAGCGCGACGCGGTATACGAGTTCAACCGGGCGATCATCGAGCACACCTCGGATCTCGTGTCGGCCTACAAGCTGAATATCGCATTTTTCGAGGTCATGGGCTCCAGGGGCTACGAAATACTCGAACGCACCCTCGAGATTATCCCGGATGGGGTGGTGGCCATATGCGACTGCAAGCGGGGAGACATGGGGAATAGCGCGCGCATGTACGCGCGTGCGCTGTTCGAGCACTTCGACTTCGATGCAGTGACTGTAAATCCGTACCAGGGAAGGGATGCCGTCCAGCCCTTCCTGGACTATACCGACCGGGGCGTTTTCATCCTTTGTCTGACCTCCAACGAGAGCGCGCGCGAGTTCCAGTACCTGCCTGTCAACGGACATCCGCTGTATCTGGAGGTGGCTAGTGTGGCCCAGTCCTGGAACACCGCGCGAAACGCGGGGCTGGTCGTAGGCGCGACGCAGGCGGAATCCTTGGCGGGCATCCGCGGCATCGCCCCTGAGATGCCCCTGCTGATACCCGGCATCGGAGCGCAGGGCGGCGATCTGGAAACGGTCGTCCGTGAGGGGGCCGACACCCATGGCGGCGGCCTGCTCATCAACTCTTCCCGCGGCATCCTGTACGCCTCCGACGGAACCGATTACGCCGAGGCCGCCCGGGCGGCGACGATACAGCTCAGGGATGAGATAAACGCCCTTCTGCCCTGAGATTACCGTGCAGTCCTGTTGCCGCGCATACGGCTTTACCGTTATGCGGCAATCCACGACGGCGGTGCGGGCGAGGTTTCTACTTTTTGAGGACCATTGTCCGATGCGGAATCGCGCCAGGCGGACTGGTGACATGGAAACGAACTTCGAGGTCCGCAGTTTCGACACGGAGATTACGAAGGAAGCGTACGACAGGCTGCCCAAGCTGCCGCTTTATTTCATCCTGGACAACTTGCGCAGCGCCTTCAACGTAGGGTCTATTTTCCGGACCTGCGACATCCTGCGGGTGGCGGGTTTGTTCCTGTGCGGATACACCGCCTGTCCGCCCCATGCGAAGCTGGAAAAGACCGCCCTGGGCACCATCGATTACGTCCCGTGGCGTTACTTTGAAGCGGCCGCCGATGCGGTCGGACACCTGCAGGACAAGGGCATAGCGGTTTGGGCTGCGGAAACGACCTCGGGTTCGGTTCCGTACGGCGACGCGGTGTTTCCGGACGAACTGGCGATCGTGCTCGGCAACGAGGCGCTGGGGGTGAGCCACGGCGTGCTGGATCGTTGCGACGGCGTCGTCGAGATCCCCACGCGTGGCTACAAGAATTCCCTCAACGTGGCGTCCGCCTGCGCCGTCCTGGGATTCAAGGCGCTGGAGGAAATGGAGGGCGTTCGGAAGGAATCATCCGGCTGAGCCGGTCGACCGTTTCGGGCTGCTCGACTGCAATGGGCCGCTCGACCGCTACGGGCCGCTCGACCAGGTTTTCTTGCCGACGAAGAACGGTCCCAGCGAATCGATGTACAACGCCGTCTGCTGGGTCTTTCTCATGTCCTGGACGACGCGTGAAAGCGGGTAAAGCGCCTTGCCGAGCAGTCCGATGACGAAGTCGTTGTCCGCCTCGTCGAGCCCGTAGCAGGCCAGGCGGATGTCGTGGGCGAAGTCGGCGCGGCCGTAGGCCCGGCCTATGTGGGCGTGCTCCATCAGGATCTGGCGCTGTTCCTTATGTTCCAGACGGGCGAAGGCGCCGTTCCGCCGCAGCGGATACCAGATGGCCCAGGGCCAGTCGGGGTTGAGCACGGTGCGGCGCGGCCTGTGGATGAGAGAATCCCGCAAATCCGGTTCGTACCCCAGGGAGTAGGTCCTGCCGAACATCGTCATGTTCTCGCGGCGCTCCAGCGCGTCGAAGGGGCTTCCGGTCAACAGGTCCCGCACATCGGTTACGAAGGTATCGGGATCTTCGGCGAGGAACAACACGCCGACTCCATTGGGATCGTTGACATCCAGATAGACCGCGGACTCCAGTCCGGAGTTTTCGAGGGCGGTGGCGATATTCGCCATGATTTCCGGCAGCGCCGGCGCTTCGATCACGTCGCCGTCCGGATCGAAAATGGCGAAGTCGTCTTTTATCACCCTGAACACGTTGAGCTGCATGTACAGCCGCTCTTCGCCGGTCTGCGGCTGCCCATCGACGGGCGCTCCATGTTCGAGTATGTCGGGGATCCGTCCGGTGTCTTCGGTCACGTCGCTTCCTTGTAGCGTCCTCGGTTGCTCCACGCGATGCATACAGTGAAAGACTTGGGTATATTACGGAGGAAGCGGTGGCATGGCAAGCAAATACAGGGTCGTATGTCCGCATAGGGAAAATGACCATTGAACTACGACGCATTGCTCCTGGTATCCTTTGGGGGTCCCGAGGGAACCGACGACGTCATTCCCTTTCTTGAGCGCGTGCTCAAGGGCCGGCGCGTCCCCAGGGAACGCCTGATGGAAGTCGCGGAACACTACCATCACTTCGGCGGCATCAGCCCGATCAACGGGCAGACCCGCGCGCTGATCGCGGCACTCGAAAAGGAGTTGGAAACCCGCAACCTGTCGTTGCCGGTTTACTGGGGAAACCGGAACTGGCATCCCCTTTTGACTGATACGGTCCGACGGATGGCCGGGGACGGGATAAAGCGGGCGCTGGCTCTCGTCACCTCCGCCTACAGCTCCTACTCCAACTGCAGGCAATACCTGGAAAACATTGACGAAGCCCGGCGGAAAGCGGGCAACGGCGCCCCGGCGATCGACAAGATCAGACCCTTTTCCCATCATCCGGGATTTATCGAAACGATGACGGCCCGGGTTAGCGACGCCCTGGATCGCCTGCCGGAGAAACGGCGTGCGTCGGCCCATCTCGTGTATACCGCCCACAGCATACCCCTGGCCATGGCCCGGGAATGCGCCTACGAAGCCCAACTCCGGGAAGTGTCCCGGCTGATCAGCGAACGCTCGGGCGCACCCTCCTGGGCGCTGGCCTTTCAAAGCCGCAGCGGCCCGCCGGCGCAACCCTGGCTGGAGCCCGATGTCTGCGACTACATCAGGTCGTTTCACGCATCGGGCGGCGGCCGGGCGGGCCGGGCGGGCCGGGATATCGTGGTGGTCCCCGTGGGATTCATATCGGATCACATGGAGGTGGTATACGACCTGGACGTGGAAGCGCGGGCGTGCTGCGATGAACTCGGGGTTCGTATGGTCCGGGCGGAAACGGCGGGAACCCATCCCCGCTTCGTGAAAATGATCGCGGAGCTCGTCGAGGAGCGCCTGTCCGCTTCGACGGCCCGGCCTGCCGTGGGTGTCCTGGATCCCTTGCCCGATAGCTGTCCGCCCGGCTGCTGTCCTTCAGGCAGGTGAGGCACCGGGAAGGAGTTGGGCGATCCTAGCCGCGGATACCCCACCGCTCCATGGGCTCGGCGGAACGCACCAGGCGCATGCCGGCCTGAGCGAACCGCCGGAACGCCTCCTCCGCCTCATCGGTAAAATCGATTACATCGGGGACGACGACCGGCGAGGTACAGTCCTCCAACAGCAGTATCCTGCCGGCGAGAGAGGGGTCCCGCGCCTGGATTTCCGTCCGGAGATCGTCCACCGTCCACGCCACGCAGTGACTCTTGGCCTGCCCGGCCACGATCACGGCGTCGAAGGTCAGCAGGTGGTCGACCAGTGACGTGTTCTTCACGCCGACCGCCTGGCCGTCGGGGTCTTCCATGACCTCGGGACGTAACACGGAGTAGTTCTCGGTGAGGGCATGGTTTCCCTTGATCTCGAAGCGCGTCTGCCGGACCCGGACGATGCTGTGAAAGAACACCGCTTCCTCGACCGCGGATACCAGAGCGTGGCCGATGCCTCCGAGCATGGCGTGGTACGGCCAGATCATGAGGGGATACTTGCCCTCCCGGGTGAGGCGCCGGACATAGTGCAGCGCATAGGCGGAAAGATCGACCCGGGTGCTGTAAAGGGCCTCCACGGCCGGATTGACGCGCCAGTTTCCCTGTTCCACGTCCTTCGGGGCAATGACCGTTTCGCCGCCTGTGGGATGTCCGCCTTCACCATCGACCCAGAACATGGGGTGGAAGATCTGCAGCGCCGTATGGGTGTCCATCGTGGAGATGATCTCCGTGATGGATTGGAGATTGCGGTAGATGAACGAGCAGAGGCGGATGTTGTCGTCCACGGCGCCCCGTCCGCTCCGTCCGCCCACGAAGAGCTCGAATCCGGGGAGACAGAAGGTGTTCTGGCAGTCTACGAGCAGCAGGGCGGTGCGGAAGTCATCGTCGGCGGAGGGACGAATCCGGTGGGTTTCCGCCCATGCGCGGGCTTCCGCCGCCCTTTCTCCGTAGGGCACGCGCCAGAACATTTCGACGGACGCTGCGTTGAAGTGGGGCGGTATTTCGCCGGGTGGTCTAAAGTTCATCGGGGATGCGATCCAGGTCCGACAGCCAGACTGCCGGTGAAGCATCGGAAGGCATCCGCCAGTCGCCGCGGGGAGAAATGCAGGTCATGCCGACTTTGGGCCCTTCCGGCAGGCAGTTCCGCTTGAACTGGTTCTGGAAGAACCGGACGATGAACACGCGGAGCCAGGTCTTTATCTCCTGGAGGTCGTACTTCCCCTCGAAGGCATGCAGCGCCATCCGGGCGATCCGGGAAGGCGAAAATCCGAAGCGCATGAAGTAGTAGATGAAGAAGTCATGCAGTTCGTACGGACCGATCTTTTCTTCGGTTTTCTGCGCGATTACCCGCGCGTTCGGGGGCAGCAGTTCCGGTGAAATAGGCGTGTCGAGGATATCCAGCAACACGTCGCGAACCGTCTTCTCCCGCTCGAAGACCACGTCGGCCGTCCATCGGATCAGGTAGGATATGAGTGTCTTGGGAATGCCGGCGTTGACGCCGTAGTGGCTGGCATGGTCGCCGAACATGGTGCACCAGCCGAGCGCCAGTTCCGAGAGATCGCCCGTACCGAGGACGATGCCCCTGACCTGGGCGGCGGTAGCGAGCTCTTCCAGCTTCCGGGTCCATGCCTGGGTGTTCTCGTAGACGAGGTCCTTCTTGTCTTCCGAATGCCCGATGTCCCCGAAGAACTGCCGCACGGCGGGCTTGATATCGATCTCGCGGAAAGTGGCGCCGACCGCTCGTATCAGCGCACAGGCGTTCTCGTACGTACGCTCCGTGGTACCCAGTCCCGGCATCGTCAGGGCCACGATCTGGGATCTTGGCAGCCCGAGCAGGTCCATGGTGTGCACCGCCACGTTCAGGGCGTGGGTCGAATCCTGGCCCCCGGAAACCGCCACGACGACCTTTCGGGCATCCTCGGGCAGCGATCTCAACTTGGTCGCCAGTCCGGTGGCCTGGATCATGAACACCTCGCGGCACCGCTGGCTTCGTTCCGCCGGGTTCTGGGGGACGAAGGGATGGGAAGGGATGTCCCGGAGGAAGGTCCGGTGTACCCCTTCCTTCGGCTGACCGGAGGCGTTCGAAGCGTCTTCTCCGGCCGGCTCGGGCCGGAAGCCCGTCAGCGACACGGACCGCCAGGATGACTTGTAGTCCATGGCGTTCTGCCGGAAGGAGCCCTGGACGCCGCGCTCCAGCGTCAGCGCCTCCACGTCGACGTCCGCCACGATGCAGGCTCCGTCCAGGTGAAAGCGCTCCGTTTTCGCCTGCATGTAGCCCCGTTCGGCGATAAACCCGTGTCCGTCCCAGACCACGTCCATGGTCGATTCCCCGAACCCCGCCGCGGCATACATGTGCACGGCCTCGTTGCGTCCCGAGGACGTCAGGATGAGGTCTTCGCGGTACTGCGCCTTGCCGATGACGATGTTGGACGCGGACAGGTTCGCCAGAATGCTCGCGCCCGCCAGCGCGGCCCTGCTGCTTGGCGGCACCGGCACCCAGTCGTCTTCGCAGATGGTCGGATAAATCACAACCCTCGGGTCGTCGGTCCGCAGCAGTACGTCGGGTCCGAGCGGCACCTCCGTGCCGCACAGGGTAACCGTATCAGCCTGGGCTTCGGCCGCGCGGGCGAAGTACCGGGTCTCGTAAAACTCGCGGTATTGCGGCAGGTAGGTCTTGGGCGTAACCGAGAGGACGTTCCCGCGGGTGCAGGTCACCGCGACGTTGAACACCGCGTGATCGATCCGCAGGGGCATGCCGAAACTGAAGGCCGTGTCGAGCCCCCGGGTCCTGTCCAGCAACTCCCCGAGGGCATCAAGCGCTCCGTCAAGCAGCGCCTGGGAGTGAAACAGATCGGCGCAGGTATAGCCTGTGAGACTCAGTTCGGGGAAGAGTGCGTAGGAAGCGCCCCGCCCGTCGGCCGCCTCAATCTGTTCGAGGTGATGCGTCACGTTCGCGGCGGGATCGCCTACCCGTATGCGAGGCACGGCGATGGCCAGCCGCACGAAGCCGTGACTGCGCACATCAAGGAACTGATCGGGCGAGCATGTCGGGTCCATGGTCTCTGAACTCCGGTACGACGAACGACGCGCCGTTTCGATCCGGTCTTTTCAACGCTGCTCCCCGCCATATGCCGGCAGGCTGACGTCACGGAAAAGATAAGGGATAGGCGATGGGACAGGCAAGACGCAATTTCCAGTGCGCCAGCGGGTTCGGGGACGGTCAGTCCACCTCGATCAGCCGGCCCTTCGAGTCATGACCGACCTCCGTGGCGTCGCGGCCCTGCCGTTTTCTCCGCATCCGGTCGCGGTATCGTACCGGCATTTCGCGGCTGCGCCAGGCAAGGAATCCCCGTTCATGCCGGTCCCTGTTCTTAAGCGATGGAGTCGCCGGTACGGAGATGGTCCCATGGGTGATGGCGGTCATCTTGCGGGACAGGGCAACGATTTCGCCTTTGTTCACGATCAGAGTGACGCCTACGTTGGCTTCTACGATGGGCACGCCGTTCTCCCTCGCACGCGCAAGCACCGCCCGATCCTGCGACCGGGCTGTCGACCCGAAGGAGGGAATGAGCAGGTAACGGGCGCCGTCGAGTACCGGAATGCGGGCGATATCCGGGTTCCAGCGGTCATTGCAGATGACCATGCCGGCCCGGCCGAAAGGCGTGTCGAAGGCGCGGCTGTTCTTGCCCAGGCGGTTGAACCACCAGGAACGGTGATGGCCCTCGGCCAGCTGCATTTTGTGGTACTTGCCGCGAAGGCGTCCCCGGTGATCGAGGAACACGGCGCAGTTGTAAATCTCGCCGTCGATCCGTTCCGCCAGGCCGAACGCAAGGCACATGTTCAGCGTCCTTGCGAGTTCCCGGAACCGCCCGATGGTCCGGCTCCGCATGGTGAGGGCTACCCGGTTCATTTCCTCCGGCGGGATCTCGCCGTCGATGATCTCGTTGACTACATACCCCTCCAGCACGCCTTCCGGCGCGACAGCCAATTCGGCCCCATCGGCCGCGGCATCCCGGAACATCTTTTCCAGTCGGTCTGCGTTCCCCTTCAGATCGAGTTTAACCGGTTTGAACGAAATCGCCGCCACGCGCACATCGCGAAACATGGTCCGCCTCCAGGAATCCAGGCCCGGTTCTCCGTGATCATCCTACTATGCCGAAACATGTATTCAGACCTGAGCATCTTCAGGTAAATGTTCTTGAATAAAAGCACCAGAAATATTGCGGCTCTACGACTAATGGAATATATTGCCGCCGTTCACGAATGCGCAACAGCGGCATAACAGGCCCTGGGTGTTTGGACTATAACCGGGGTATGTTTCGTCAGCCCGATTGATTTTCAATAGCGCTTAAAAGATCGCGGTTTGTGAACAACGGGAGGTTTCCCATGCCGTCACCTGATACGAGTAAGCCTCAAATCGAATACGTGACAAAGACCGACCTGGATGCCGCAATCGTCTCCCTGAAGGAACTCATGGACGCCCGGTTCGACACAATGAGCACCCGATTTTCCGCGATGGACCACAAAATCGATTCGCGGATATCCGCCGCCGCCAACAAGATCATGGTGGCACTGGTTGTTATCGCCGGTTCTATTATCGCCAGTCTCCTCTACACTTCCTGATGGATGGAACCACCATGAAGGCTGCCGTCGTTCTGCTCAGTGGAGGGGTCGATTCGGCGACGACGCTCGCCATCGCCCGGGACGAGGGCTTCGACTGCCACGCGATCACCTTCGATTACGGCCAGCGCCACAGGTTCGAGCTCGAATCCGCAAGAAGGGTCGCCGACTCCCTGGGCGTCGCCCGCCACGTAACCATTCCCTTTGACCTTCGGGCCATCGGCGGGTCGGCGCTGACGGACGACATCCCGGTTCCCAGGGATCAGGATCCGGATTCCATGGGCGGGCAGATACCGGTCACCTACGTACCGGCGCGCAATACCATCTTCCTTTCCTTCGCCCTGGGCTGGTCCGAGGTGCTCGGTGCTTTCGACCTGTACATCGGAGCCAATGCCATCGATTACAGTGGATATCCAGACTGCCGCCCCGAGTACATCGCGGCCTACGAGAACCTGGCGAACCTGGCGACCCGGGCCGGGGTGACCGGCCAGGGCAGGTTCAGCATCCACGCGCCGCTCATTGAAATGTCCAAGGCGGCAGCGACGGAGCCGGTCATCAGACCGCTGACGATGTGGGACGCCAGGCCGCGGACTACGCCCTCACGTCTAGTTGTTACGACACGGCGGACGACGGGGCGGCCTGCGGAGGCTGCGACGCCTGCGTCCTGCGGCGCAGGGGTTTCGCCGAAGCCGGAATCCCCGATCCGACGCGATACGTCTCATGACGTCTCCGGTCCGCGGGAATCCGCTTCGATCTGGTCCAACAACCCCTGCAGTCGTTTCGAAGAAACGGTCCGCCCGGTCCCAAGCTCCTGGGCGAACACCGAGACACGGTACTCCTCGAGCATCCACCTGAATTCGTTCAGCAGGGCGGGATTTACGTCGTCCCTGCTATGCAACGCCCTTAGCGCATCGTCGAAGGGTTTGACCAGTTCTGCCTTCTTCTGGTCCTTCGTCCGGTCTTCCCGCGCCCGGCGGGACCTCGTTTCAACGGCCTTCAGGTATCGAACCAGGTTGGGCAGTTCGACAGCCGGCGTCTTGCGCAGAAAATCGGACGGAATCAGCCGTTGGAGGTCGTCTTCCATGTCAGGATAACCGGGGGCCGTCCGGATATCTCCTCCGAGAACCCGTTCCAGGGGCCGCATCTGCTGCTGGAACCAGTTGGGTAGTTTTTTCAGCAGCCCGCGCGCCTGTTCCACGTCTTCCTCGAAACGGTCGGCCGTCAGGGGATACAGCGGCTCTCGGGTGAAAAGAGCGTCAAGCAGGTGGTCGTAAGCCGAGTTCTGAAGTGCTTCGAGGCCGCCGGCGTGGTCTGTCAGGGCGGGAAGATCCCGCAGAAACGCCAGGTCGCGCCGCAACCAGGCCATTTCCTCGCTCATCCGCCGTTCGAGCAGGCGGACTAGTCCCATGCGGGTTTCCTGATGCGCTTCGTGCCGGTCCCGGAACAGGCGCAGGTCGACCACGTCATCGGCCGCCTGCAGACCGGGCCAGGCGTACAGGGGCACGGTCCCCGACAGGCCGATTTCGACGCGGTCCGGCAGGTCGCCGATCGACCAGTCCCGCAGGTCGTATCGTTCCCAGCGCTCCGCCGCCTTCCGCCAGCTTTCCGATTCGACGGCCACGGCGCGGCCGACGATTTCAGCGCGGATACGTTCTGGGTCGCGAGTCGAAAGCACGGCGCCTCCGTCCTCATCGGTCACCAGGACACGCATTCTCAGGTGATCGGGGACGGATCCGACCGGCCATTCCGACGGGTCGATTTCGAGACCATGCCGCCTTGCGATAAATTCCGCGAGCGCCCCGGTAAGGGAGGTGCCGGCAGGGTCTAGATCCTCCACGATCATCCGCGCCGTTTCCGGAATGGGTACGAGCCGCTTGCGTTTCCTGCCCGGCAGCCCTCTGAGCAACGCTTCGATCTTCTCGCATAACAGGCCGGGGACGAGCCAGTCCAGCGACTCGAGGGGAAGCTGGTGCACCTTGCTGCGGGGCAGCGAAAGGGTGACGCCGTCCTCCTCCCGGCCCGGCCGGCAGGCGTACCGTAATGGCAGCCGTTCGCCTTCCAGCGTGAAATGCTCCGGGAAGTCCTCCGGGTGGTGCCGCGCGTCATCGGTCCCCGTGAGGTCCCTGGTTTCCATGCGCAGGAAAAGATCCTTCCCCGCCCCTTCCGTTTTAATGATCCGGTTCAGGTCGTGTGCCGAAAACACATGGGAAATCCGTTCCGCATAGAATTGAAAAGCGGCTTCGTCGAGATCGACGCGGTAGGCGTTGCGGTGTTGCAGCAGCCAGGTCTCGGCATCCCGTCTGGTCCTCCGGTTGTGATCCATGAAGGCGTACCGGGTCCTCAAATCGTCGTTCACCAGCGCACCGCGGATGAAAATCCGCGTCGCCTCTGCCGGATTAGCCTTCCCGTAATCAATCGTCCGACGAGAGACCAATAGGCCGTGCAGGAGCAGCGTTTCGTCGACGAGCACCCGCCCGGCGGCCGTTTCCCACCTGGGATTTGTATAGGAGGCCCGGCATAGATGGCGGCCCAGTTCAGCGGCCCACTCGGGTTGAACCCGAGCCACCGTGCGCGCATAGAGCCGGTTGGTTTCGACCATCTCCGCGGCGACGATCCAGGGCGCCGACGCCGTTCCGCCTCTTTGCCCGTCCTCGCCTTCCTTCCCGGGCCTTTCGTCCCGCTTTCCATGCCTGTTGTTCTTGCCGGAATCTTTGCCGGGTCTCCTTTGAAAAAGACCGGATCCGGGGAAGATCATGGCGGTCCGGTTTCTGGATCCGGTATAGAGATTGCCTTCCCGGTGTTCGGCGACCTGGCTCAGCAGGCCGCTCAGGATCGACCGGTGGACCGCGTCGTAGTGGGCGCTTCCGGTTCGTTCCGGGCGGCCGCGAAAGCCGTCGGATTCCCGGAGCGCGCGGCGGAGCTGCACATAGATGTCGCGCCATTCGCGCATACGGTTGTAGGAAAGGTAGTGTCTCCGGCAGAACCTGCGCATGGCAGCCTGGGTTTTCAGGTGCTCGAAGGTATTGTGGAAAGCCTCCCAGATATTGAGCAGGGTCAGGAAATCCGAGGACGCGTTCCTGAACTTCCGGTGCTCCTGGTCCGCCTGTTCCTGCTGGTCGAGGGGCCTGACGCGGGGATCCTGGATGCTGATGGCCGCCGCGATGACGAGGACCTCCTGCAGGGCGTTTTCCTGCCGGGCCTGCAGGAGCATGCGCGACACTGTGGGCGACACCGGCAGTCTCGCCATGGCCCGGCCCCGATCGGTCAGACGCCGTTCCCCGTCGATGGCCCCCAGTTCGGTGAGCAGTTGGAAACCGTCCCTTATAGCCTGGGGAGTGGGCCGGTCGAGAAAGGGAAAGGCGTGGACGTCGCCCAGTTTCAACGCCAGCATGCGCAGAATGACCTCGGCGAGATTGGCGCGTTGCAGTTCGGGCGTGGTAAACTCCGGCCGGTTCGTCAGGTCGGACTCGCTGTAGAGTCTGAGGCAGACGCCCCCGGACACCCGCCCGCAGCGTCCGGCCCGCTGTCGGGCGCTGCTTTGCGCGATGGGCTCGATCGGCAACCGTTGGGTTCGGGTCCGCGGCGCGTAGCGGCTGATCCGGGCGAGACCGGTATCGACGACGTACTTGATTCGCGGGATGGTCAGCGAAGTCTCGGCGACATTCGTGGCGACGACGATGCGGCGGTTGTTCCGCGGTTGAAAGACCCGCTGCTGGTCCGCGCTGGTCAGGCGGCCGAAGAGCGGAAGGACGTCGGTGTGCCGGTAGGATCTTCCATCCAGCCGTCTGCGCGTCTCGTGGATGTCCTTCTCCGAAGGAAGAAAAACCAGGATGTCGCCACGGCCGGGTTCTTCCATGATCCGGTCGACCGCGTCGACGGCTCCGTCGACATAGGTATAGTCGTCGGCGTCGCCCCGCGTTTCCTCGAGGGGCAGATACCGGATCTCCACCGGATGCAGGCGTCCCGACACCTCGATCACCGGCGCGTCGTCGAAAGCGTCCGAGAAGGCGGCGGTGTCGATGGTCGCCGAGGTAATCACGACTTTCAGATCCTTCCTGCGCCTGATCAGCAACCGGAGGTATCCCAGCAGGAAATCTATATTCAGACTGCGTTCGTGGGCCTCGTCGATGATGATCGTGTCGTATTCAAGCAGGTTCGGATCGTGCTGTATCTCGGCAAGCAACATGCCGTCGGTCATCATCTTGACCCGGGTCTCGGGCACGGTCTCGTCCGTGAAGCGTATTTTGCATCCGACTTCCCGGCCCCAGGTCGCATCGAGTTCCTCGGCAATACGGCGCGACACCGACAGCGCCGCGACACGCCGGGGCTGCGTGCACGCGATACGGCCGTACACGCCCCTGCCCGCCTCGAGGCAGATTTTGGGCAGATGCGTCGTCTTGCCCGATCCGGTTTCCCCCGTCACGATCACGACCGGATGGCTGCGCAGGGTTTCGAGTATTGCCTTCCGCCGGGCGGAAATGGGCAGCTGGCTGTCAATGGTGACTGATGTATTCGACCCGAGGCGCTGCTCCACGAGCGCTGCCGAGGCGGACGCCTGCTCCACCAGTCTTTCAAGCCGGCCGTGGTCCCCTCGCTCCGTGCCGCGTAACTTCTTCAACCGGCGCTGGATGTCCCGCCGGTCCTTCAGCGTGCATCGCGGCAGGAGCGCCCTTATCCCGGTCGCCAGCCCTTGATCCATGGAGGGCTTTTGCGTTTCGGTATGCTTATCGTTCATGAAAATCCAACTACATCAGCAGGCCCGCCACGGTGGCGGTCATGTTGGCGGCCAGGGCGCCGCCGATCATGGACCGGATGCCGAACCGGGCGATGTCCTTCCGCCTCTCCGGCACCAATCCGCCGATCCCCCCGATCATGATCGCGATGGTCCCGAAGTTTGCGAAGCTGCACAGCGCGTAGGTGGCGATGGTGAAAGAACGCTCCGATAGCTGTTCCCGCATCGTGCTCAGGTCCTGGTAGGCCAGGAATTCGTTCAGGATGGTCTTCTTGCCGATCAGCATGCCCACCGCCTGGGCGTCTTCCCAGGACACGCCCATCAGCAGGGCCAGCGGCGCGCAGGCCCAACCCAGGATACGCTCGAGGGACAGTGGCGCGCCGCCCAGGTGGGGAGCTAGCCCTACCGCCCAGTTGAACAGGCTGACGAAAGCAATCGCCACGATGAGCATGGCCGCCACGTTCAAGGCCAGTCTCAACCCGTCCGACGCGCCGCTGCAGGCCGCGTCGACGAAGTTGACTCCCGGTTTCGGAACGTCTACGGTCACCACGCCCAGGGTGCGGGAAGTCTCGGTCTCGGGCGTCATGATCTTGGCGACGACCAGCGCGGCCGGCGCCGACATGAGCGATGCGGCCAGGAGGTGGCCCGCGTCGGCGCCCAGGGCTACATAGGCGGCCAGTACCGAGCCGGCCACGGTCGCCATGCCGGAAGTCATCATGGCCATGATCTCCGAGCGGGTCATGGTCTTCAGGTAGGGAAGAATGACAAGCGGCGCCGTCGAGGCGCCGAGATAGACGTTCGCCGCGGCCGCCATGGACTCCGACCCCGATGCGCCCATGACGCGTACCATGACTCTCGCCATCTGCCGGACGATCCACTGGATGCAGCCCAGGTAGAACAGGATCGAAGTGATGGAGGACACGAATATGATCATCGGCAGCACGGAAAACCCGAACAGCGCGGTTTCCACCAGGTCGCCGAAGACGAAGCGGGCCCCTTCGTTGGAGAAGGCGATCACCTTGTTGATGGCCAGGCGGGCCAGGTCGAATACCAGCTGGCCCGGCGCGGTGTGCAGGAGGAGCAGGGCCAGCAGGGCCTGCAGGCCCAGGCCGCTTCCGATGAGCCGCCAGTTCAGACGGCGCCGGTTCTCCGACAGCAGCCAGGCTATAGCCACGAGAACAAACAACCCGAAGACACCAATCACGCGTTCCATGGGTTATCCTTGACTCGCTGTCCGCGGCCACAGGGAGGCCACGCCGACATAAAGGTAACCTGCGAAAAACAGGAAGAGGAAGGGGATGGAGGGGTAGATTCCGTTGATGGCCGTGTAGTAGATCAACAGGCCGAAGTGCAGGGCGAACAGCAGTTCCAGCGCCGGGAGCCAGGTACGGATTCCCCTGTAGCGCAACCGGCGCCACCGGTCCGTCTGGTCCGCTCCGCCGAGGATGCCGTACTTGGGCGTGCGCTGGAAACCCGACTTGCGGTTCAGCAGCGCCTCCAGGACGGCCCGCGTGTTGTTCAGGCAGATGCCGATGCCGATGGACATGAGCGCGGGCAGGAAAAAGAGGCACCGCTTCCATCGGTCCCGGTTGATCTCGAACTGCGCGAACAGGTAGAAGAGGGAAACGGAAACCGTGGCCGCGCACAGAAAAGGCAGGTCTATCCAGAAGGAATTTATCCAGCCGGCCTGCACCCGGATTACGATCGACGGGAAAATCAGCACCGAAAGCAACAGCATGAGCATATAGGCCATGTTGTTGGTGAGATGGTAGGTCGCTTCGAGCTTGTAGCGGAAGGGCAGCGCGCTGCACCACACCTTCGGAAGCATCTTCTTCGCGGTCTGTATGGACCCCTTGGACCAACGGTGCTGCTGGGTCTTGAATGCGTTCATTTCCACGGGGAGCTCGGAGGGCGTGGAAACGTCTTCGAGGAATACGAAGTGCTGGCCCTTGAGTTGCGCCCGGTAGCTCAGGTCGAGGTCCTCGGTCAGGGTGTCATGCTGCCAGCCGCCCGCGGCCTCGATGCTCTCGCGGCGCCAGATGCCCGCCGTTCCGTTGAAGTTGAAAAACCTGCCCGAGCGGTTCCGCGCGCCGTGTTCCATGACGAAATGGCCGTCCAGCATGATCGCCTGGACCCGGGTCAGGAGCGAGTAGCCCCGGTTGAGGTAGGACCACCGGGTCTGAACCAGGCCCACCCGTTTGTCGCGGAACAGGTGCATGGTGTTCTTGAGGAAATCCGGCGGCGGGATGAAGTCGGCGTCGAAAATCGCGATGAAGGCGCCCCGGGCTACGTCCAGCCCTTCCTGCAGCGCGCCCGCCTTGTATCCGGTGCGCGCCGTCCGGTGCAGGTAGTGAATGTCGAACCCGGCTTCCCGGTAGCGTTCGACGCAGCGGGCCGCCAGGTCCCGGGTTTCGTCGGTGGAGTCGTCCAGTACCTGGATCTCAAGGCGATCGCGGGGATACTCGATCCGGCAGACGGCGTCGATCAGCCTTTCCACTACGTATTGCTCGTTGTAGAGGGGCAATTGCACGGTAACCGCGGGGGCAGCGTCTCCCGGGAGTTCCGGCTTTACAGGCCGTGCCCGGTCCTTATATTTGTAGTACAGATACACCATCAGGTAACGGTGCACGCCGTAGACCGCGAGCAGGAACAGGACCAGGAAATACAGGAGAATGAATATCAGCGAAAGATAGCTCATACATGTCCGATTCTGCTTACAGATTCCCTTCCGGATTCCCCGGCCGGATCGCGATTACAGGACTTCTGCTTATCGCGGCCTGCATCGGCATAGCCTCCATCGGAGACCTGAGATCCGGCCTGTTCGACCCCAACGAGATCCTGCCCGATCCCCTGTCCGTGTGGGTGGCCCTGCCCGACGCCCTGCTGCTTTTCTGGGTCCCCTTCGTCGCGGCCTTCATCGTCTACGCCGTCGCCGTCGCACGCCAGGTAGGATCCGACACACCGCCGGATCGGAGACTGCTCTGGTTCATCCTCGCCGTGGCCGTCTTCTGCCGTGTCATCCTCCAGTTCAGTCCCCCGACCCTTTCCGATGACATCCACCGGTACCTGTGGGACGCCAAGATGCAGTTTCAGGGCGTCAATCCCTATGTGTACGCCCCGGAAAGCGAAGAGATCGCCCACCTTCGCGATGAATTCCACTTGGGAATCAACAACAAGGACGTCCCTACGGTCTATCCGCCCCTGATGCAGGCGGCCTTTGCGGTGGCCGCATACCTGTGGTACAGTCCCGCTTCGATGAAACTGCTCTTCACCCTGTGCGACGTGGGCGTAATCGTGCTCACGATCCTGATGCTCCGCCGTCGAAGCCTTCCGGAAGAGCGTGTGCTCATCTACGCCTGGAATCCCTTGGTCCTCGTCGAAATCGCGGGCAGCGGACACAACGATTCACTGCCCGTGGTGCTCATGCTCGCCGCGTTGCTGGCGATCGACGGACATCGTCCCACCCGCGCGGTAGCCTGGCTTTCCCTTTCCATGCTCGCCAAGTGGTTCACTGTCATGCTTGTCCCGGCCTTTTACCGCCGGATTCGCCGTATCAGGCCGTTCTGGCTGCTTCCGGTCCTGCTCCTGGCCTTCTACCTGCCCTACATGGACGCCGGACCACGCCTCTTCAGCGGACTGCTTGTCTACGGCGACAAGTGGCGGTTCAACGACAGCGTCTTCTCGATCTTCTTCTTCCTGACCGATTCGCTGAACGTGTCCAAGGTCATCGTGGCCGCGCTTTTCGCCGGATTAGTCGCCTTCTGCGCGTTCAGGATAACGGACCCGTTCCGGTCCGCCTTCATCCTGCTTGGCGGCTATCTCCTGCTCACGCCCACGGTACAGCCCTGGTACCTGGTCTGGGTCATTCCCTTCCTCTGCCTGTATCCCAATCCGGCGTGGGTCCTGCTCTCGGGCCTGGCCGCCCTGTCATACCATGTCGCGATCGGGTTCGTACTCACCGAAACCTGGGAAGAGGAGATCTGGGTCCGTTTCGTGCAGTACGTCCCTTTCTATGGTCTGTTGATCGCGCATTCCTTGAGGAACGGAACATGGCGGAACCTATTCAAACCGGCTTCCCGAACCCACTGAACCGGCCGCCGTGACCCTGGCTGAAGGCATGTCCTGCCACGCCGGCTCAAGTTAACCGGCGCGGGGGTCGGATGCAAGGGCAAACGCGCCGCCCCGTTGTCCCGGAACGGCTGAATTCGATTGACGAAATTCCGTCCCGGATATACACTTCACCGCCGTGTGCGAGTCATCGCCCGGAAACCCGCCGGTCATCGCCCGGACACCGTTTGCATGCCTGTCGACCCCCGTGTCATGGAGGATGCTATGCCGGATACATCCCTGTTTTCCCTGGAAGGTAAGACCATGATCGTCACCGGTGCGAGCAAGGGCATCGGCAAGGCCGTCGCGCTGGCGGGCGCCCGCGCTGGCGCCGACGTGGTGATCGGCAGCCGGACCCGGGCCGACCTGGAACCAGTGGCTTCCGAAGTCCGCTCGATGGGTCGCCGCTGCGTCGTTCAGACGGTGGACGTAGGCAAGGTAGGCTCGATCCGCGCGTTCGTGGAGCAGGTCCTGGCCGAGACGGGGCATATCGACGTCCTGGTCAACAATGCCGGATGCAACCGGATCATGCCCGTGCTGGAAGTCACCGAAGAAGTATACGACGAGATCATCGACGTGAACCTGAAAAGCGTCTTCTTCCTCAGCCAGGCCCTCGCCGCGCACATGATCGAAGCGGGCAAAGGCGGACGCATCATCAACGTATCTTCGCAGGTGGGCGTGGTCGGCGGTCCGTTGCGGGCGGCCTATACCGCGGCCAAGGGCGGCGTGTGCACGCTGACCAAGTCCATGGCGGCCGAATGGGCGGAGCACGGCGTTACCGTAAACGCGGTGGCGCCGACTATGACACGCACGCCCATGGTGGAAAAGGCTATGGAGAACCCGGGATTCCGGGCCAATATCAAGAAGATCCTGCTGGGCCGGCTCGCCGAACCGGACGAGATCGCCAGTTCGATCATCTACCTCGCGTCCGATGCCAGCGCCATGGTAACCGGTCACACCATGCTCGTCGACGGAGGATACACGGCGGTCTGACGACCGGGTTCGTCCAGCCGGGTGCGTGTCGAACCGGCGTCGTTCGGCCTGGTGTCATCCCACCAGACGGTACCCAACCAAGCGTCATTTCGCCGGGTCTCTCTTCGGCGGGTCCATCCCTGCTCAGGGCTATCTCTGCTGACGTTTGACCCGGGCTCTCGCGCGGTTGTGTTCCCGGTTGGTAATGGAAAAGATGTGGCTGCCGTCTCCCCTGGCCACGAAGAAGAGGTAGGCCACTTCCACGGGATACAACGCGGCGTGTATGGACGCTTCTCCGGGGCTGCAGATCGGTCCGGGAGGCAGGCCCGCGTGTACGTAGGTGTTGTAGGGCGAAGGATGGGAGAGGTGTTTTTCGTATAGCCTCATGTCAGGCCTCCCGATGCCGAACTTCACCGTGGGATCGGCCTCCAGCAGCATGCCCCTTTGCAGCCGGTTGTGAAACACCCCCGAAATCGTGTCTCGCTCCGCGGCAACCCGCGCTTCCTGCTCCACGATGGAGGCCAGGGTCATGATCTCGTGGACGGTATAACCCAGTTCGTCCGCCCGGGTACGGTACGCCTCCGTGATGGTGCTTCGGAAGCGATCCGTCATCGCCTTCAGGACTTCCTCCGCAGACATTTCCGGGTAGAAGCGGTAGGTTGCCGGGAACAGGTACCCCTCGAGCGTATTCGCCTCGACCCCCAGCGCAAGGCCGACCGCCGAATCGCCGGCAAGGCCGACGAAGGCGGTGGAATCGATGCCGATGCCGGCCTGCAGGATGCGGGCCGTCTCCTGGATGGTCAAGCCCTCGGGGATGGTAACGCGGTCCGTCGTAATCCGGCCCGAAACCAGCATGTCCAGGATCTCGGCGGCGTCCATGCCGGGCTCGATCTCGTACCGGCCGGCGTTGATCCCGCGATCGGCGCCGTTGAGCCGGGCCAGGATCTTGAAAAGCCCGGCGTGCCGGATGACCCCCTCCTCCTCCAACCGCGCGGCGACTTCGGACAGGGTCGTGCCGGGTTCGATGATGTACAGCACGGTGTCGTCACGGGCAACCGCGGAGGTGAGGTACCGGTAGGCCGTCACGAGCGCAGCCGCTCCGGCTAAAACGGCAAGGACGACGACAGCGAGAAGTAGTTTCTTCAATCGCGGGATTCCGTTTCGTCCGCCGCCCCGCGGCGGTAGTCCAGGTAGTTCTGCAACAGGAGCGTAGCAGCGATCCGGTCCAGGCTGCCCTTGTTTCCCCGCGTCCCCATGCCCATTTCGTTCATGGCGCGCCGGGCCGAGATGCTGGTCATCCGCTCATCCCAGGTCCGTACCGCACAGGATACCCGGTTCTGCAACTGGCCGGCGAAGGTTTCGACCTTCTCGGCTATTTCTCCCTTCGTCCCATCCATGTTGACCGGCAGGCCCAGGACGATTTCGAGGACCTGCTCCGCCTCCACAATCGACGCGATGGACGCCAGAGATTCGCTGGTGTTCTTCACTTCTATCGTTTCCAGGCCCTGGGCGATCAACCCGGCGGGATCGCTCACGGCGACTCCGACCCGCCGCTCACCGAAATCGATGCCGAGTATCCGTCCCTCTGGGGGCTGGCGGCCCCCGACGCCCTGGACAGGAACGATATGCGTGAGATCGCCCGGAATCCCGTCCACCTGTTTTGGCGGCGCCCCGTGGCGGCGCTTGCGTGACGCCCGCCGTCTGTCTTCTTTCAGGGTGTTGTCCGGCTTGTTTTTTCTCGGCATGCGGCTAATCCCACTCGTGCTCGTTACAGACCCGAAGGTGACTTTCAGTTCTTCGCCGCCCGCTCCCGTTCGATCACCGGGGGCAGGCCGGTCACGCTGATTCGCCAGAGCAGGCGGCTGTCCCGGGGACCGGTGGCCGGCTGCAGTACCGTGGCCTTGTGCAGGGTCGAAAAGGTATCCCAGGCCCCGGCGTCGCCCACAAGGAAGTCGTACTCCGCCAGGTAATCTGGCTTCGTCGCGTGGGCGGCCAGTTCATCCAGCAGTTCGCAGGCCTCGTCATCCGGCATGCCCACAATGCCGAAGGAACTGCCGCAGACGCCGTAGAGCGCCTTGCGTCCGGTCACCGGGTGGCGCTTGACCAGGGGATGGTAGACGTTCTCGACCCGGTCCTTCTGGTCGAGGGTCAGTTTTTCCGCCGAGGTTGCGGATTCCTCGTTCGTGTCCGCTCGATTGCCGTAGTGATGAAGGACGGTCAGGTGATCGATGGTGTCTTTCATCTTCGCGGGCAGATCGTCGTAGGCCGCCATCTGGTTGGCGAAGTAGGTCGGACAGCCGCCTTCCGGCCACTGGCGGCCGTACACGACCGTGGAGCTGTTGGGCGGGTCCTGGTAGGCCACGTCCGTGTGCCAGAAGGCCGCGCCCTCGTAAACGCCAATGGGTCGCTCCTCTTCGAAAATATTGGAGAGGTTGAGTATGGCCGGGTGGTTTTCGTGGCGCAAATGGTCCAGAAAATGGGGTTTCTGCCTGCCGAATTCCCTGGTGAACGCGTCGTAACGGCCGAAGGTCATTTCCTGGTGGGGGATCACGATCAGTCCATGGGCATGAAACACTTGGAGGATCTCCCGCATGACGGCCGGTTCCAGCGGTACAGACAGATCGACCCCGGAGATCTCCATGCCGAATCCGGGCAGGGGTTTCGTGGAAACACGCATGACGGTCATCTCCCGTCCTTCATGGCGCCGTCGTAATCATCGCTACGCTGTCCGCCCGCCTACGCGGGCGCGCCATAGGGACTGTCTCCGAACACTGCCTTGAGGTCTTGCGCCCATCCCGCGTCAGGCAGAAAGCGGACGCTGTCGTTCCAACCCGATTCGAGGGCCGCGCGAAACAGCGGTTCCGCGGATGACCGGGGCCATGTACCGATCAGCCGGAACAGCGCGGGCGAATAGGCGGTGGGTCTATCCGTTTTAGTCGATTCCGGCCGGATCATGCAGTGGACGGCCGCCGCGTAAAGCCGTTCGCCGTACCGGGCCAGAAGCTCTTCTACCGGGGTTCCGTCGTCCTGCGCCGGTTCGCCTTCCGTTTCGTACAACAACCGCAACAGGGGCAGCATGGCGCCACCGGGGAGCGATTCGACCGGACATTCGAGCAGGGAGACATACGCCACGTCGTGGACGTATTCCGCTCCCAGGCTGCCAAGGTGGTGGTATCGGTCGTCGATATCCGGCGGCGTACCATACGAAACCGGTGCCAGGGTCCTTTCCGGGGGCAGGTCCGTTCCGGCGTCCTTTGGGAAGATCTCCCGGTAGGCCGCCAGCGTGATCCGCTTGACCTCGTAAGAATACATATCGGGATGGACGTCCTGGACGCGGTCCGCCGCGTACAGCAGCCATCCGGGCGCATGGACGGCCTCGTCCCGGTAGAGCCCGGCGCGAATGGGCTCTGATGCCTCGTCGGCCAGGGGCCGCAGCTCGGCGGGGTCCAGGGAAAGATCCCGGACGGCCCGGTGCGCCACGTCGAACAGCACCGCCACCTTTCGCAGTTCATCCTCCTCTTCCAGCCGCAACGTGGATTTCATGGTTCTGTCGGCGGCCCGCCCGAGCCTACCCAGCGGTTCGACCACCTCCCAGTTGCCCCGGATCTCCGTCTGTCCCCGGCCGATCCACCCGCCCCGGTTGAACCAGTTCGCGATCGTCCGGACAAGCAGGATCGCGATCACGACGATCAGGGCGAGGGCGAGCAGGCGTTGAAACATGATGTCCTAACGGGCAAGACCCAGCATGTCAACGACGATGCCGCAGTAGGCCCGTGCGACACGGAGGGTGGATTCTATGCTGACATACTCGTTGGCCTGGCACGTGTTTCCCCCTTCGGGCCCGTACACCAGCGTCGGGATGCCTCCGGTCACCGCAAAGTGGTTCGTGTCGGCCACGCTTCGCGCCAGGGCGTAACGCACCGGTCGGCCGAGCTGCTCCTCGACCCGCTTCCGGGTGGACTGGACGAACTTCGAATCGGGATCCACGATGTATGGCGCCGGAGCGGGCGTGGGCCGGTCATCCCACGTGACGCGCCACTGCGACTCGATCGACAGGGACCGGATCAGTGCTTCGAGGTCCCGAGCGGCCTGGTCGATCGATTGTCCGGGCAGAATGTGCCTGTCGAGAACGACCTGCGCGTGTTCCGGCACGAGGATGAGGTTCCTCCCCCCGCTGATTTCGATGACGCATATCGTGCCGCCGAGTTCGTATTCCTCGTTCCAGCCCAGTTCGATCCGGTTCAGCGCCGTGATGATCGTCGCGGCGTCATGGACCGCGTTGACGCCCTCGCCCGTGTACGCGGCGTGGGCCGTCCTGCCCGCCAGGTCGACCTTGATGACGTGCCGCCCCCGCGAACCGACGCGCAGTCGCCCTGGCGGCGTGGGTTCGGGGATGAGGCATCCCGCGCACCCCGCGAGCAGCCCGCTGCCGATCAGCGCATGGGCGCCCCGCGACCAGTTTTCCTCGTCCGTCGTGGCGGAAACGATCAAGTCGCCGGCCAGCTCCACGCCGGATCGGACGATGGCCTCCACCGCGGCGAGTACGGCCGCGGCCCCCGCCTTCATGTCGTGGGCGCCGAGCCCGTACACGCATCCGTCTCTGACCACGGGCGACCACGGGTCCGTTTCCCACCCGTCACACGCATCGAAGGTGTCCTGGTGGAAATTCAGCATGAAGGCGCGGCCGTGTCCGCGGCCATTTCCGCGGCCGGGAATCCGCACGGCCAGGCTGTCGCCCGAATCCTCCACCGGAATCCGGCGAACGTCGGAAAGACCGATCTCCTCGAAATGCCCGTGGAGCATGTCACCCAGCGCCTGTTCGCTTCCCGTGACCGATGGAATGGAAACCAGTCCCGAGATCAGTTCGGTGACACGCCCGGAGGTAATGGACGTGGAAATGGCGTCTGGGGTCATATGGCCGGCTGCCGTATCGCGTGGTCTGTGGCCCGTCTCCATCGGTCTTTCGCTCCTTTTCATGATACAACGTAAAGTCATGGCAGACAAGAGAATTATCTTGACATGCAGGCCCTTGAACGTTAGTTATACCAGCGCTTTCGGGGCAGTTGGAATCCATTCATTTTCCGGAGTAAGACATGGCATCAGATATCTACGACGTGGCAGTGGTCGGCGGCGGGCCCGGCGGGTATGTTTCGGCGATTCGGGCGGCCCAGCTCGGCTTGAAGCCGGTTGTGATTGAAAAGGACAAACCCGGCGGCGTGTGCCTGAACTGGGGCTGCATTCCCACCAAGGCGCTGCTGAAGAACGCCGAACTCGTCCTGACCATGCGCCACGGTGAAGACTACGGCATCTCCTGCGACAACCTCCAGTTCGACATGGGCAAGGCCGTGCAGCGCAGCCGCAAGGCCGCCGACACCCTCGCCGGAGGTATAAAGTTCCTCCTCAAGAAGAACAAGGTGGATCTCGTCAGCGGCCACGGCCGCCTTGCTTCGGCCACTTCCGTCGATGTGACGATCGGCAAGGGCGAAACGCAGACCGTAAACGCCCGTTCGATTATCCTTGCGACGGGTTCGCGCTCCAAGGCGATCCCGGCTGTTCCGGTGGACGGAAAGCGGATCATCACCAGTACCGAGGCCATGCTGATCGAAGAGCCGCCGGGATCGATGACCATCATCGGCGGGGGGGCGATCGGCGTGGAGTTCGCCTACTATTACGCGGCCTACGGAACCGAGGTCACGATCGTCGAGATGCTGCCCCACCTGCTGCCCGTGGAAGACGAGGAAATCAGCGAAACGCTGGAGAAGAGCTTCGCGAAACTGGGTATCGGGATCAAGACCGGGGCGCGCGTCGAGTCGGCTGAATCGGATTCGGACGGCACATCGGTAACCGTAACCGTCGACGGAAAAGAAGAGACGTTGAAAGCCGACGTCACGCTCCTGGCCATCGGGCGCGACGCGAATATCGAGGATATCGGCCTGGAGGAACTCGGCGTCGAGACCGACCGGGCCTTCATCAAGGTGAATGAGCAGTGCCAGACCACGGTGTCCGGCGTCTACGCCATCGGCGACGTCACGGGGCCGCCCCTCCTCGCCCACAAGGCCTCCGCGGAAGGGATCAACCTGGTGGAACGGCTCGCGGGCCATCCTTCGCCGCCCATCGATCGAGAAAACATACCCGCGTGCACCTATTGCCAGCCCCAGGTCGCCAGCGTCGGCCTTACAGAGACCCAGGCCGCGGAAGGGCGTGAAATCCAGGTGTTCCGGATGCCTTATCGCTCCAGCGGCAAGGCCGTGGCCGTCGGCCAGACGGACGGCATGGTGAAACTGATCGCGGACGCGAAGTACGGCGAGATACTCGGCGCGCACATCATCGGGGCGGACGCCACCGAACTGATCGCGGAGATCTGCACCGCGCGCACGCTGGAATCGACCACCCGGGAACTGCACAAGACCATACACGCACACCCCACGCTGTCGGAACTGGTCATGGAGGCCGCCGCCGGAGTGGAGGGCGCGGCGATCCACATCTAGGGATTCCCGCTTTTCCGTCTTTCGGCAGACCTTCCGAGATCCGTCCGTTTGCGTACACCCCGGTGCGTGGCGCATCGCCCGGTTATTACTACTCAGCAGACCAGGGCGGGTTTATCCATGATGCTCGGAATACCGCCATACACGGCCCGGATTCGCTGTGTTTCCTCCATCCCCGCTTGCGCCATCCTCGTCGTATGCATCCTTCTCGCCGGACTGTCGGGACCGGGTTGCGGTTCGGGGTCGGACCGGCCAGACCAATCCGACCCTTACCGGAACCGGCTGGCCGATGAGATAAGCCCGTATCTTCAAAGCCACGCCAACAATCCGGTGGACTGGTATCCCTGGGGCAGGGAAGCGATCGAACGCGCGCGGCGGGAGGAAAAACCCATCTTCCTCTCCGTCGGCTACTCGACCTGCTACTGGTGTCACGTCATGGAACGCGAGGTGTTCTCCGACCCGGATATCGCGGCCGTCATGAACGCCCATTTCGTGAACGTCAAGGTGGACCGCGAGGAACGTCCGGACATCGACGAGATCTACATGACGGCCACGCAGCTCGTCACGGGCAGCGGGGGGTGGCCCAATTCGGTATTTCTCACACCCGACCTGGAACCCTTCTTCGCAGGCACGTACTTTCCTCCCGAGGACCTGCCGGGCCGGCCGGGTTTCCCGCGCGTACTGAACCTGTTGAACGAGGCCTGGAACACCAGGCGGGGCGACCTCGTCGAACAGGCCGTCCGGATCGCCGAGGCGATCCGGACGCTCCAGCAGGACCTGGTTGCCGGGGACGGGTCCACGATCATCGACGGATCCGCCGCCGTCGACGAGGAAATCGTGGCCGGCGCCCTGACCTATATGAGGACCCGTTACGACGTCGAAAACGGGGGATTCGGCCCCGCGCCCAAGTTCCCGCCGCCCATGCGCCTCGAACTGTTGCTGAACGAATACGAACGGACGGGCGACGAAACCCTGCTGTCCATGGCCACCCACACTCTGGATGTCATGATGAACGGCGGCGTGTACGACCATGTCGGTGGCGGATTTCACCGGTACGCCACGGATTCGGACTGGCGCATCCCCCACTTCGAGAAGATGCTGTACAACCAGGCGGATCTCGCTCGCGTTTACCTGCTGGCCTACGACGTTACCGGAAGGGACGTCTACCGGGCTGTCGCCGAAGACGTGCTCAATTTCCTGGGACGGGAGATGACGGGCGACGAAGGCGCGTTTTACTCGGCCGTGGATTCCGAGACAGCTGCCGTGGAAGGCAGATACTACCTGTGGTCCGAGGCGGAAATCAGGAAAACGCTGGGCGCGGACTCAGACGCCTTTCTGGCGAACTACGGCCTGGCGCCCATGCCCGACGCAGTTGCCGGGAGCACCGGGCAGGGGAACCCGGAAAGGGCGTCCACAGGTCCCGCAGAAGACGCGGCGGAAGGCCCCACAGAAGACGCAGCGAAAGGTGCTGTCCTTTACATCCGGGGAGAGGCGGATTCCGTCCGGCTCCGTTCCGATCTCGAGCTTATGCGGTCCGAACTCAGGACGGTACGCGCGAAACGCAGCCCTCCGATGGTCGACGCCAAGGTGATCACCGCCTGGAACGGACAGATGATCGACGCGTACGCCTATGCGTGGCTGGTGACGGGAGAACGGGAGTATCTGGATAGGGCGACGCGCGCCGCGGAATTCATCCTCGAACGGCTGCGCGACGGCGAGGGCCGCCTGCGTCGTATCTATCTGGGGGGCGAGACGCGACGGGAAGCGTTCCAGGAGGATTATGCCTACCTTGCCCGGGGATTGACGCGGCTGTTCGAGGCCACCGAGGACGACCGCTGGCTGGCCGAAGCTCGGTCACTCGCGGACCGGATGAACGGCCTCTTCTGGGATTCTGCCGCGGGTGGATACTATTTCACCAGCGACGAGCAGGATCTCATCGTCCGTACCCGTAATCCCTACGACGGTGCCCGGGCTTCCGGCAATGCCATGGCCGCCCATGCGCTGCTTGCACTGGCGGGCCACACGGGGGAAACCCGCTATCGCGCCCGGGCTGCCCGTCTGTTCGAAGCCTTCGCCCCGTCGATGGAAGAGAACCCCGGCCGTTTCACCTCCATGATCCTGGCCCTGCGGAATCATCTCTACGGCGAGCGGGAATTCAGCCGGCGACGTGCCGTCCACGATGGACGAGATGCCACCGCGGATGTGTTAATGCAGGAGACGGTCACGGGAACCGGCGTAGCGCGGACTGGAGCGGATTTCAACGATAGCGCCAAGGTCGAGGCGCATCTCGAGGCAGCCGCCGCGGGTGGGGACGCCTTCGATGCGACTGTATCGATCCGCATCGCGGACGGCTGGCATATCAACGCCAACCCGGCCTCTTTGCCCGGACTGGTCCCCACGGCCGTGACCTTCAACGCGGACGTGCCTATTCAGGTAGACGCGCTCACGTATCCCGAAGGGGAGGCTATTCGGTTCTCCTTCGCCGATGGTCCGCTGGAGGTTTATCGAGGGGCGATACGCCTGCGCGCCCGGCTCGTCGTCGAGGCGGTTCCTGTACCGGAAGACACGCGGCTGTACGCGACCCTGTACTACCAGGCCTGTAATGACACGGTCTGCCTGGAGCCCGGAGAGGTCGCCCTTTCGGTCCGGCTCGGCCGGTGAGCAGGGTCTGGAGGGTCGACACCTCGACGGTCGATGGCGTCGATGGCGTCGGTAAAAGGGAAAAAAGGAGCTGCAACCGCTTGTCCCGGTGAAAGTGTACCGGAAAGACCGCAGCGTATATACATTGTGTATACGCCGGTATGCTGAAGCCATTCGAGACATTGCGTATACGTCCCTAAACTGAACCCTTCGGGAATACGATACGGTAAAATGCGGCCTTTACCGGCCGGTTCGCGAACCACTGGACTGATCATGCCTGCAACAAGTCTCCATTCCGATCCTCGCCTCAGCGCGCCCATGCGCCGGCATATTCGATCGCTCCAAATGGACACGGTGGAAGCCTACATGTCCTGGTGCCGCGAGAACGGGTTCAACGCCCGCCTGAACAAGACTCTGCTCCAGCGCCGGCAGGAACTGGCCGAGGCGCGGAAGACCTCGGACCGGCACCGGAAGGACGCCGAACTCAAGGCCCACATTGCCGCTCTCGGTCTGGGTTCGGTAGCGGCTTACCGGGCCTGGTGCCGGGAGAACGGCGTCGGGGACGGCCTGCAGAAGAGCAAGACGCAGCGGCAGCAGGAGATCCGTCTCGACCGAGAGCTGCGTAACCGGAAGTTCGCCGCCAGGTCCACGGCCAGCCAGCACAAGCGAAGGCGCAGGGACACCCTGAAGCGAATCGCCGCGGGCCAGGCGGACGCGCGGGAACTGACCAGCCCCGTCCTGCTGCGCGTTCACCATCTGTTTCACCACGAGCTGAACGATCCATCCGCCCGTGCGGCCTTTCTTGAACTCCTCCTGCACGTAGAAAGAGATCGAAGGCTGTTTCACCTGAAACCCGTCGTGCCCCGGTACGGACCGGTGCCCCGGAACAACTTTATGGACGCGCTGGCCGCGCTGGCCACGTGGCACGATCGGTGGAAGCGCAAGGCCGCGGACTGGCAGCCGGACAGTCATAACGGCCGCCGTCAATTCGGCGCGCTGGCCCGCCATCTTCTGGCAGAATACGATGTGCCCGAATGCATGGACACCGCCTTCTTCATGGGCCTGGACGACGGGGCCAGGGTCCGGCAGCACTGGTTCGTGGAGGTAGGCACGGGCAAGAACATCCGGAAGGCCGGCATTCCGGTGCGTCTGACCAAGCGAATGGCCCATGTTTTCGCGCTTTCCGCGCCGTCCGAATACACCGTGGACGCGGCGCTCCGATGGGCGCAGGTGGTGGGAATGGGCGGCGATGACCTGCTGGCCGAAGCGGTCTGCGATTCGATGCTCGGCGAGCATTTCGACGAGGGATCGTTCTGGGAGACCGTGCTGCACTTCTTCGTGAACAATCCCATGCTCGACGTGGCCCACGTCGGCCCCATTGTAGACTACATTCATCACCAGCGGTTCGTAAGGCAGGAGCGGCGGAATCCGGATGGGAGCGTCTCTCCCATCGACCCGCCCGAGCCGGGTTTCACGATGAAGGGACGGACGCCGGACTCCATATTGAGACGCGTGGAAGCCTGGCACAACGCGCTGTCGAAAGCGAAGGCAAAGACACCCAAAACCTGGCCGTCATCCGGTATCCGGGGCTTTGAATGGGTGGACGAGGACGAAAGCGCGGGCGAGATACGCAATTGGAAGATCGAGGAAATCCTCAACGACCGCGCCCTGATGGAAGAAGGCAAGTCCATGCGACACTGCGTGGCGTCCTACAAGACCTCGTGCGCCAACGGTCACAGGTCCATCTGGTCCATGCAGGTAGGGTACCTGAGTTCGGGAAACACCCGCCGCGTCCTCACCATCGAACTGGTCAACAACAAGAGGTATATCCGCCAGGTACGCGGGCGGAGCAACACCCGGCCCCTGGACGCCCACAGCGGCCGCGCCCAGGACGGTTGGGACATACTGATGAAGTGGGCAAAACAGGAAGGCCTGACGCTGCCCGGCGCGAAGTCGGTTGCCATGCGAAGGATCTAGGTCACATGCGCAGGATCTGGGTCACATGCGCAGGATCTGGAAAAAAGAAAAGCGACGGCATAAGGGCGACCGCGTTGGAAGCGGCAAGGTATGCCGTCGCTGTATGATGGATATGCTCCCGCGGGACGCCGGAGTCATATCAATCCTATGACTATTGGCAGGCCATCGATCATGGCCGTGATCTCGTCACGTGTTTCGATTCCTGCCTGTACTTACTCTATTAGACTCCGAACTGCTGAAAAAGATGCATTAAAAAGATGGGTTAAATCGGTCATCGCATGCGTATTCCAGTTTCCGAAACCCCGTAGGCCAGGTCGCGAACAGTGGATATCGAGGCAATCACCTTTCTTGCCGCCATCATCGGCTATGCCGGGTTGACTGCGAACATGGTCCTGGTCGCGGCAAGCCGCCACCGACGGGTTTACATGCTGCCGGTCGCGCTGATCGTATTCGCCCACGTCCTGCTCGTCTGGCAATACAGGTACGAATGGGAGATCGCCCAGGCCACGAGAAATGGCTACGCGGGATTCCTTATCTTCCATACCGCGCTGCTCGGCATCCTGTACGCCCCGCTGGCGAGGGACCGGGACGCACGGCGGCTTGTGGCCTTCTCGTTCCTAGTTGCCGCCATGGGGGCCAGCGGCGCCGTACTCCGCTACGACGAGGTGGCGGTCTACCGCCTGCCCGTCTTTGTATGCGACCTCGTCGGCCTTGGCGCGTTTGCGCATTGGGTGTACGGACCGGCGAAAGGGTATCTAAACCGGTTTTCGGGACGGAACCGGCATGGTAGCGGTCGGCATGGTAGCGGTCGGCATGGCCGGCGCCGTCTCATCGTGACGGAAAACCGGCGGCAGAACGATCAGGACCGTTGATTGAATCGATGGCAGGGATTTGACAGGAGAGGCACCATGGCGAGTCTGGCTGAACAGAAGGCCTTTTTTGAGGAAGAGGGATATCTGATCGTCGAAGACGTGTTATCGGAAGACGAACTGGCCGAGTGCCGCGAGGAAATCGAACGCCTGCACCGGCTGTCCGCGGAACTCGAGACCGCCGGAGATCCGGGATTCGCGCGTTTTCAACGCGAGCCGTACGCCGATGGCGTCAACCGGCCGGACGGCCTGCCCGTGCTGAGGAAAATCGAAGATACACGGGAGGTCTCGGCGTTTTTTCGTAACCTCTCGGCCCACCCGAACCTGCTTCGGGTATTGGGTGAATTGCTCGGACCCGACCTGCTGCTGTTCCGAAGCACCTTGATGCTCAAGCCCGCCTTTCACGGCTCCGCCCACGCGCCCCATCAGGATTCGGCCTACTGGCCCATCGACCCGCCCGCGCTGGTGACGGTCAGCGTCGCCCTGAACGATGCCACGACCGAGAACGGCTGTTTCAACGTCATCCCGCGGAGCCACAGGGGGGAGTTGAAAGACTGGGGACTCATCGCGCAGGCGCAGGACGCGAAATTGGTGTACGAAAACGGCTTGGAGGAAGCGCGGCAGGTCGATGTGCCGCTGAAGGCGGGCAGCGCGCTCTTCTTTCACTGCCTGATGGTACACGGATCCGGCCCCAACAAGTCCCCTCATCCGCGCAACACGGCGCTATACGCCTATTTCCCGCCCTACGTGCGCTACGTCCCGAAGAGCGGTAGTTCGCCCGTGAAGACCTACCCGGTGGTATCCGGCCTGGATGGCAGAGAGACCTTCACGCTGGAAGCGGCGACTTAGACGAAGTGACGAAGTCCACGCGTCAAAAATAAATACATTGACTTATATTTATAGTAACTATAAAAATTCATCATATAGAAATTACAAGCTTCATTAATCGATGGATTCCGGGACTGAGTCAGGTTGCATCATCCGGTCAGGAGAGTTTATGAGAAACGCCGAGGCGCAGCAGATTAACGCGTTACTGAATGAACTGCGCGGGGATCTTCGCGAGGTCGTGATACTGTTGTCCACAATAGCCAGGCATATTGACGATTTCAGATACGAGACGCACAAACTGAACAGATATTTGAAGAGAACCATCGGCGAGGAGGAGTCCGGCGTTTGATCCCCGGTTTCGGGCAGGAATCAGCCCCCGGTTCTGGAACGAACTCTCTCTATAATCATTGATTCCCTTCAATGGTCTCCGTTAAATTGTCGGGTTTAGTGTTTCCCAAGTTAAAGGACGATACCAGATGGCCGAGCGCTCAAGATGTACTATGACCAGAGTACGTTCGATATCCGATGCGAGTGGGGAGCCGAAGGGCTTTCGGCCCTGCTGCCCGGCAGCAGGGCCGTAGTCGTCGTCGATGTCCTGTCTTTTTCCACCAGCGTGGACATCGCCGTGGGCAATGGGGCTATAGTCTACCCTTACCGTACCAGGGACCATACCGCCGCGGACTATGCCAGGTCGTATCACGCGCTCCTGGCCAACTCCACCCGGGAATTCGAGGGTGGAGGATATTCGCTGTCCCCTTCTTCCCTGGTAGACATACCCGCCGGTACCGCCCTGGTCCTGCCCTCTCCCAACGGATCTACACTCTCCCTGTCGACCGGCGACATCCCGACATTCGCGGGATGCCTCAGAAACGCAACCGTCCTTGCCGATGTCTTGCAGCAGTACGAAACCGGCATCAGTATCATCCCTGCGGGAGAACGCTGGAAGGAACAGCGGACCCTCAGGCCCGCGATTGAAGACCTGGTCGGCGCGGGAGCCATCATTCATGCGCTGAAAGGCACCCGTTCACCGGAAGCCGAAACCGCGGCCGCCGTATTCGACAAGTTTAAAGGCAACCTGGCATCTCTCCTGAATGCATCGGGTTCCGGAAAAGAGTTAATCGGCAGGGGATACGAAGAAGACGTACGGCTCGCCGCGTCCCTGGACGTGAGCGGCAGCGTACCTGTGCTGGCCGGCGAGGCGTATCGGCTTCGGAAGAGTTAGACTTCATACGCGGTCCACGCGTCCACGGCCAGGCCTCCGACCTCCTCCGGATTGACCTCCGTGGCAGTTAATCATGCTCATCTGTTTTACCCGACGGGGCCAGATCCGGCTTAGATACTAGTACCCTAATCCCTCAATTTATCGATATTGAACGACTGTTTGCGAAATGAGAAGCAGATGCTCAAGTCGTGGAGCAAGACGATAGCCGATCGGTTTTGAGTCATTAACCGGAACCGGCCGAAACTCGACCAACTCGGATCAGAAACCGATGAAGACCCTGATTTCGCGTTACGTCATTCTGAGTACGCTGATCATGTTGCTGTGTTTGCATCTCGGCTTAGTCGTATGGACGCTGGTACGCTACGCGCAGATAGAGCACTGGTCGCCCGGCATTCGGTTCTTCGGAAACGAGATGATCCTGACCAAAGGATTGACCAGAAGTGCGGCGAGTAACCTGCAGGAGGGCACGTGGTTCCATCTCGTCAAGGTCCGCAAAGACGGCGGAATCTCCATAACCCAGGTGGTACCGGACAGCCCTGCCGACCGGGCCGGGCTGCGGCCGGGTGATGTGATCATATCCGTGAACGGCGTGAATCTGGGTTCGCATCCGCAGGCCTATTTCCAGGCGCGTCTGCGAAGCAGGCCCGGCGACGAACTCAAACTCGCCTGGCGTCGTGACGGCGTATCGCACACCGGGACCTTGACGCTCGAGGCCGAAGAACAGGTACGATATTCCCTCGCGGTTAACGGACAGAGTATCGAAATGGGCGCAGGGGCGATGACCTGGTTCCAGCGGGCCCCGTACCTGATCTACCCGAGCGTCCTGCTGTGCCTTGGAACGTGGATGGGTTTTCGAAGTCCGCACAATCCGGTCGCCTTCCTGTGTGCGTTGCTCTTTCTCGTTACGGCGCTTTCTTCCACACATGCTTTTCATCCGATGATCGCTGGATGGCCGGACTGGATCCTGTCAGTCAGCATATTTGTCGTTACCTCGACAACGGCGCTTAAGGCCATGCTCATGTTTCGGATTCTGTCGGTCTTTCCAACTGCGACAATACTTGGGTTGTGGTTTCAAAAAAGAGCTTGGGTCGTATTGTCAGTTCTATTGACCGCTGCGTCATTTAGCCTCGTTTACGTGTACAGGCTGACCTATGGATGGGACAACACAATGGTTCGATTGGTCTACAGTATCGTCGAGCCTATCCCGGAGCCTACGTATCCCCTTCTTATCATGGCCATTGCGGGATGCCTTCTTCTCGCCCAGGGATCCATTGCGCATCAACAGGAGAGGATGCGCCTGCATGTAATCGAGGTTGGTTTCCTGGCGGCCCTCGTCCTCGCACCGTTGTGGATAACAACCAAGCCGGGCACGCTTTTGGCTTCGTGGGGGCTTTTGCCACTACAGGGTCCGATGCTACCCGCGACTGTCTGGTTCCTCGACAGTATAATCCGTATCGGACTGCAGTGTGCCTTGCCCCTTTCGTTTGCCTATGCGATTCTGGCTCATCGGGTTTTCGGCCTGAAATTCCTGTTCGGCAGGAGCCTGATGTATGTCGTCGCCAACCAGGGTGCGAATCTCATTCTGTGTTTCGGGATATTCATCGTGCTCCATGAAGCGGTTTCCGCAATACCGGTGGATCTGACGATGTCCGACCTCCTGGTCGCGTGTACTGCAGCGGGATTCACACTGGTCCTCCTTGGCGGATGGGTTTGGATAAAGCAACCCGTCGTCCTATTCATGGATCGACATCTCTTCAGCAGGGAGTTTGAGAATAGACAACGTCTGTTCAGACTCGGAAGATCGCTATCGCGTTATCAAGATCGAAACGTGCTGGTCAGCAGGGTCGGACAGGAGCTGCTGGACGGACTGGATCTCTCGTGCGCGGCCATCTACCTCGTCAACGGCGCTCGAGCATCATTGTCCGTTTCCTGGTACGGCATCAGCGACGTGCCCGGTCAGGTAAGGGTGGCCAGTGAATCACATATCAATTCGGCAACACCGAAAATCGAATGCGCGTTACGAAACGCGCCGGTTCCAAAGCCCTTAATCGAAATCGACGAGGCAAAAGCCGAAGACTGCGTGAAAGAGTCCGGGTTTGAACTCATTACCGCTCTCCGTGGAAGCGCCGGCTGGCAGGGATGTATGGCCCTGGGCGCCAAACTGTCTGAAGAGCCGTTCAGCAACGAAGAGAAGGAACGACTGCTGATCCTGGCCGCCGAGGTGGAGTTGGCGCTGAAGAATGTCGAGATGGCCGCATCGCTCAGGCAGCAGGCGCAAGGATTACGGAGACTTTCCAGACGCCTGATCGACGTGCAGGAAACGGAGAGGAGCCGGCTGGCTCGAGACCTCCATGACGATACCGGTCAAGCGCTTACGGCGCTCAAGATAAACCTGGAACTGACCCGGAGGGAGTTCGCCGGGATTTCCGGTCATGCGGATTCACGGCTGAAAGACGCCGTCGTCTTGACGGACGAGACCATGGGGAGACTGAGGGCGATCGCACATGGACTTCGCCCGCCCATCCTCGATACTGCCGGGCTGAACGCGGCGCTCGAAGCGCAGTGCGAGAGTTTCGGCCAGCTTACCCGGATACCGGTTGTATACCGTGGCCTGGATTTGCCGAACGTACCAGATAGAGCCAGC
>JAPOYX010000016.1:0-3445 GCA_026706345.1 Gemmatimonadota bacterium
CCACGATGTCCACCGCGGGGTCGTCGAGCAGCGCTTCCACGGAAGGGTACACCGTAGGCACCTCGAAAATCCGGGCGGTCCGGTCCGCCTTGTCGCCGTCTGCGTCCGTCAACCCGACGACATTGAATCCAGCCTTGCGATAGGCGGGGAGGTGCGCGGCGTTCACGATCCCTCCCGCCCCGATGATGCCGATTCCGTAATCCTGCTTGTTTCCAAGTTTCGGACGATAGTCCAGATCCAGGCTCATCGCGCGTATCTCCTTGCTTTTGGTTCGATTTTTTATACCGGTAACCTCTGTTTCGGAAACGCAGTTATAATACGGCCACGCGGGCAGGCCCGACAGGAAAAACGCCTCGAATCCTCTGGTCCGGGACAGCCCGTCAGTGTATCATGCACACCCACGGCTCTTCGATGATCCTGTTCTCAAGGTCCTTACATGATCCTGGATAAATCCTTCATAACGCGCATTCTGCGCGGCAGGCCGTACCTGGCCGTGACCGCGGTCCTGACGATAGCCGCGGTGGCCATGACGCAGATGCCCCTCGTGGATGACCTCGGATTCGAGTTCGCCTTCCTGACCGCCTTCATTGCTACCTTTGCCGTAGGCCTGATGACCATTCATCTCGTGGCCGGGTGGCGGTCGGATCGCGGGCAGCATCCCCACGGGCAGCCCACCCGCATGCAGCCCACCCGCATGCAGCCCACCCGCCTGTCGGCGATGCTCGTCCTGCTCTTCGGCCTTTCTCTCTCGACGCTCCTGCTGCCGATGGCCGTGATGTTTGTCAAGAGCTGGATCAGCGGTTTCTGCAACGTGCCCGAAGGCCTTGCGTTCTACCTGCTGCTCCCCGGCATAAGCGTCCTGTGGTCTACCGCCGTCGCGTTGGTATGCGTGCTGGCTGTGGAACGAAGACTGCGCGCCTCGCTGCTTTTTCTGGGGGTCATGTTCGTATCGATCGGCATCAGCCTCTATCGCCTGGCGACCCAGCCGCCCGTATTCGTGTACAATCCGATCATCGGCTACTTCCCCGGGCCGATCTACGATGAAGTCGTGGTGATCACCACGACGCTGCTCACGGCACGGGCCATCGTGCTCGTCAGCGTGCTGGCGATGGCCGCCGGCCTATACCTCTGTTTCGACCCGTCGACCTGGAAGCTCCGTCCAGCACGGCTTCTGGCGTTCCGCGGCGGCAATCCGGACGGCGGGAGAGCCGCATCCACTGGAAGCGCCACGCCCGGCGAAAGCGCCACGCTCCCCCAGACCCCCACGCCCGCTGCATCCGGAATGGCCATGCGGGTGCTGTTCCTGGCGTGTCTTGCCGTGCTGGCGGTCGCCTACGTCTACCGGGCGCCACTGGGGATCGTCATCGACCGGCAGCATATCCAGCAGACCCTTGGGGGGCACAGGCAGACGGCCCACTTCGACATCTACTACGATCTGAACACCATTTCGGCCTGGAACATCGATCTCATCGCCCGGGACCACGAATATCAACTCGCCCGGGTCACAGACTACCTGGACGTGCGGCCTCCGTCCACGCGCATCGCCTCGTACATCTATGCCCACGCAGACCAGAAGAAACGGCTCATGGGCGCCCGGCATACCTCCATGGAACGCCCGGGGGCGGATGAAATGCATCTCAACAACGCGTCATTTCCCCATCCCGTGCTGAAACATGAACTGGTGCATGTCGTGTCCGCCGCTTTCGGAAACGCACTCTACGGAGGCAGCTACTGGATAGGATTCCACGAAGGCCTGGCCGAGGCGGTGGACTGGCAGGATGCCCCCATGAACCCGCACGAGTGGAGCCGCGCCATGCGCGAGCTTGGCCTCGCGCCGCCTCTGGAGAACCTGCTGAGCATGACGGGATTCTGGACGGCCGCATCCTCGCGCAGTTACACGCTCTGCGGATCTTTCGTTCGCTTCCTGATCGAACGCCATGGCCTGTCCGCATTCAAGAAGGCCTTTCCTGAAGGCGCCGTGGAGGAAGCCTACGGCCGGACTACGGCGGAACTGATCGCCGAGTGGGAGACCTTCGTGGATGGCATTCAATTGCGGGAAGACCAGCTCCGCATCGCCCGCCAGCGGTTTATTCGACCCGCCATTTTCAGGCGGCACTGTCCCCACGAGGTGGCCGCTTTGAACGACCGGGCCTGGCAGGCCTACAATGCGCGCCGGTATTCGGAGGCCGTGCGTGATTTCGACCGCGTGCTCGAGTTGGCGCCGGAGAATCCTTCGGCCCTGAGAGGTCTGCTGTACGGGACCTACCGGCTGGCGGACTACGAACGGACCGAGTCGGCCGCCTTGCTGATCGAGCGGCCGGACCAGACCGTCGGGCTGCTGGCGGACGCCCACCTGGTCCGGGGTGACACGGCCTGGAAGACGGGAAGAATTGACGATGCCAGGCGCAGCTACGAAGCGGTCGTGGACCTGCAGGCATCGGACGATATGTCGCGCGGTGCGTCCATCCGGATGGAGGTGCTCGACCGGGAGCCGATCAGGGATACGATCATGGCCTACCTGACCGCCGTAAGTGGCCATTGGCGCCTCGTCCTGTCCGTGCGGGACACGGGCGATCTCGCGCCTGACTACGGGGCAGGCTACTACCTCTTGGGCCGCTGGCTGTTCCTCTCCGGATCCTATGAACAGGCGTTGAAATATCTGTCGAAAGCCGATGCGCTCGGACTCCCGGGCGAACTCGTGCGACAGGAAAGCCTGCGGCTGGAAGCCATGGCTTACTTCTACCTGGAGCGTTACGAACAGTCGGCCGAGACCTTCGGACGCCTGGCAGCGCTGGCCGGCTCAGGCGGCGTGGCGAGGACATGGGAAGCGTGGATAGACCGGTGCCGGTGGTATCGGGAGACAGAATCGGAAGCTTCAAGCGTTGAAGCGGATGCGGAAGTGCCTGATCGTTGAGACGGTCGCCGCGGTGTCGGCTACCATCCCGATATGGACTGGTTCAGGATCTCCTCGGCCATTTTGTCGATCGCGGTTTCGATGGCCGGCTCCCGGTCGGTTTCCGTACCCGTATCTATCGCGTAGTCGCCAAAGGTCCGCAGCTGCCTTTCCTCCCAGACCACTTCCTTCTTGTCCACGGTTTCAAAACGTACGTCCACCACGATCCACAGGCGGACTTCCCGGGCTGTCGTTCCCTCGGAGAACGCCACGGACTCCTCCTGTATATCGGTGATCACCCCGATGATGGCCGCGTCCGCCTGTCGGATGCCCACGATCCGGTACTCGCCATTGGTGAGAAACTGCTCGATGACGGTATCCGTCAGGGTCTCCTCGATACCGGGCTCCACCGTGGTGTTCTCGAAAAGCGGTATGACGATATCGCGAATGTCCCCGGAACGCGATCCTTGTGACGTGGAGTAGTAGCACGCGGTGATCATCATGAAGACGCAAAGGAACGCGTTCCGGGGACATTCGCGATATCGTCATACC
>JAPOYX010000016.1:3455-9473 GCA_026706345.1 Gemmatimonadota bacterium
GAACGCGATCGGAAAGACGATAGGGTTGGGTCGTGGTCTGATCATGTCGTTCTCCTGGATGGCCGCGGCTCAGTCTCGAGCGCGGCTTGTCGCGCGCTCCAGTGCCTGCCCATTCAATTGTACACGCGTTTCAGGTCGATGCCGCGATAGTAGTGCTTCAGGATCCTGTCGTACTTGTATCCTTGTCCGGCCATCCCGATGGCGCCCATCTGGCACATGCCGATGCCATGACCGTACCCGCCGCCTTCCGCCACGACGGTGTTGGTCCTGAACTTCAGGTCGAATTTCGTGCTGCGGAGCATCGGTTGGCCTCGGACCGGCCGCCGCAAAGCGGAACGTATCTGCCCGCCGCGCAGTGTTGTCGTACCGTGATTCGATTTGATCTCGAGCAGTTGGACGCGCCCGGTCGGGGATCGTTTTTTTATGGACATATCGCGCAGGGAAAACTCACCCCTCTTGCGTGGATCCAGGCCGGGCAGCCTCGTCGCCAGGATGTTCTCCAGCGTCTTCTTGTTCCACTCTACCTGCCACGTATAGACCGGCGAATGCCGGCAGAAGTCGCCGCTTCCCCGGTCCCGGTCCCGCACGGAGCGCAGGTACGGAATGGGCTTGCCCCCCCAGCCGTCCTCGATGGATTCGGTTTCGCCCGCGCAGGTCGAGGAGTACTGGGCGGCGATCGGTTTGTCTTGGTAAGTGGCGATCACACCGCGCGTTTCCGAAATCGCCCGGTCGGCGACGGGCCATTCCGCGCTATAGCCGCGGTATACCTGGTCGGCCACGGTACTGTACAGGTCGAATCCCAGGGCTTTGCGCCTGCCCAGGTTCGACACCGTATACGTCCGGGCCGCTATGGCCTGGGCTTTCAGAGCCTCGATCCTGGCTTCCCCCAGCTTGCCGATTTCCGGTGGAACGACCCCGCGCAGGTAGTTTTCCAGATCGAGGATGTTCACGACGGTCAGTTTGCCGTTCTTGTTCGAAACCACCTCCATCGATCCGCGGTACTCCCTTTCCGTCACCCTGATCCGTCCTTCCCGCGCAAGCGGGCTTACGTGGATCGGACCGGTGTACAGCCCCTGGGCGGCGCCCCCTGGAGCGGACACGTCGATCCAGGCGCCTTTCGCCTGCATTTTCCAGATCTGCCCGGAGGACGAGGTGCCGATCACTTCGCCGCTGGACCGGTCCACGACCCGAAAGCGGCCTGTTCCGGTCATACTTGCCGTGTCCCTGTGCACGAGCAGACCGATCCGGATCACTGGGAGTTGGCCGGGCCGGAAGGCCTCTGAGGCCGTGGCGGCTTCGGAAGGAGCCGGCGGCGTGGTACGACCGGACGGAAGCGGCCTGCCGGCGCAGCCGAGGATCACGAGGAGTGATATAAAAACCGGTAACCACGCGGCGCTACCGGGGATTCGCACCGGGATGCCGGGGATTCGGATTTCGCTGTTCCCCATATCTGTTATGCGCAAATGCATCGGAGGTGTCCTATCCAATCCTCTTCATCCGGGCAGGCATATGCGGATTCTCCGTGCCAATCCTCTTCAACCGGGCAGGCATATTTTCCCCAGCACTGCCGGCCGGTCCGCTCCCGTGGCACCCGGCAGACTGCCCGGTCGGGCCCGGACGGTCTGGTGGGCAAGAATGGCAAAAGCCACGGCTTCCTTGGCGTCCGACGAAAGGCCGTGATCGTCCGATGTCGACACCGCGACGGGAGACAGGACCCGGGCGAGTCGCTCGAGCAGGAACGCGTTCTTTGCGCCTCCCCCGCTCACAATCATTTCGTCCATGCGGGTGACGACGGGTTCGACGAACCGGCGGCATGCGTCCTTTATGGAACGAATGGTGATTTCCGTGGCGGTCGCAAGCAGATCCTCGGCATTGAGTCCGGCTTCCCGGCCCTCGCGGACCAGGACCTCCGCGCAGCGGACGCCGAACAACTCCCTGCCGGTCGACTTGGGCGGGGGCCGCTCGAAATAGGGCATGGACAGTGCGCCTGTCACCAGGTTTTCGGAGGGCTTGCCGCGGCGCGCCCCCGCGCCGTCCGGGTCCATGGCCTGCCCCGTTTCCGACAGGGCGACGGCGTCGATCAGCATGTTGGCCGGGCCCGTATCGAACGCCATGACCTCTTCGGGTTTCGAGCCAGCGGGCAGCACGGTGAGATTCGCGATGCCTCCCAGGTTCAGGAGCCCCCGGGCTTTGACGGGGTGCCTGAAGAGCAGGTAGTCCACGTAGGGTACGAGCGGGGCGCCCTGGCCGCCCCGGGCCACGTCTGCTGCGCGGAAGTCGCCGACTGTCACCACGCCGGTCCGCTGCGCGATCACCGAAGGATCGCCGATCTGCAGCGTCGCTCCCGTTTCCACGCCGAATCGCGCTGACCGTTCGGGGAGATGGTGGACCGTCTGGCCATGGGACCCGATCAGATCGATCTCCGCCATGGACAATCCGGTGGATTCGGCCGCGGAAATCGCCGCCCTGGCAAAGAGTTCCCCCAACTCGAAATGCAGTCGGCCGAGTTCGTCGATTCTGCCGGTATCCGGATCGGAAACCTCCATCACGCGATCGCGCAGGCCGGGCGGAAAGGCTACCGTGTCGAAGCCGAGCACGTCCAGGAAGAGTCCGTCGTCCTTTTCGCGCAAGTGTATCAGGGCGGCGTCGATCCCGTCGGCGGACGTTCCCGACATCAGCCCGATGATCCGGCGGTCCTGGGCGTTCTGGAATCCTGATAACACGTCAGTTTAGCCTCGCGCGGCTGCCTCGGTCACTGGTCGTCCATGCATTCCGGTCGCCGAATTCGCTGCTGAAATATGCCCCGCCACCCGTCCGATGTCAAGCCGGTTGGCTCAGTTCCGTACGCGCACGTCAAGCCGGTCGGCGCGACCCGAAGACGCATCCCGCAACGGCGCCCGGACTACGACTGGCATTCGAAAAATCCGTTGCTAAAATACGTCCGTATCGTATTATAGCCGGTATACGACACATCCCTGATTTCTTTCCGGTTCCGCCTGCTCGAAGTCGAAACCATGTTTACGAAATTGCAAAGCGAGGAGGATACTCATGACACCTATGACCCGGTTCCGGTGGATCGTCTATGCGGCTGCCGTCGCCCTGATCGCACCGTTCCAGGGCCCCGCACTGGGCCAGAACCACGCGCCGAATCCCTACACCGCGGTAGAAGGCATATGGGGCAAGCTGGGCGGGGACAGGACCTGGGGATCCACGAGCGCGGTCTTCCCGGCCCAGGACGGCAGCGGGAACATCTGGGTGGCGGAAAGATGCGGCCAGAACTCCTGCGTCGGCAAAGAAGACGTGCCGCCGATCCTGCTCTTCGACAGCGACGGCAACTTGCTGAAAAGTTTCGCCGCGGGCAAGTTCGTCTGGCCCCACGGCATCTTCGTGGACTCGGAAAACAACGTATGGGTGACGGACGCCCGGGGTGGTGTAGGCATCGGCCACCAGGTACACAAGTTCAGCGAGGACGGAGAATTGCTGATGAGCCTGGGCATTGCCGGAGTCGCGGGCGAAGGGGACGGCATCTTCAACCAGCCCTCCGACGTCCTGGTGGCGCCTGACGGCAGCATTTTCGTGGCGGACGGGCACGGTTCCCGCGGAAACAACCGCATCGTCAAGCTGGCGCCGAACGGATCGTTCATCAAGGCCTGGGGCGAGACGGGACAGGCGGCCGGCGAGTTCCGGGATCCCCACGCTTTGGCCATGGACTCCCAGGGACGGCTCTACGTCGGCGACCGGGGCAACGCCCGGATCCAGATCTTCGACCAGAAGGGTGAATACATCGCCACATGGACCCAGTTCGGCCGTCCGAGCGGCCTCTTCATCACCGCCGCCGACGTGCTCTACAGCGCCGATTCCGAATCAAACGCGACCTGGGGCAACAACCCGGGCTGGAAGCGCGGTATCCGCGTCGGCAGCATCAAGGACGGCGGCTTCGTGTCGGCCTTCATCCCCGACCCCGTGGTGGACGCCGATAACGCCGGGACGACCGGCGCGGAAGGCGTTGCCGTGGACGCCATGGGCAACGTGTACGGCGCGGAGGTCGGACCCCGCATGTTGAGGAAGTACCTTTTATCCGGCGAGTAGTGCGAACACCGATCGGTCCGTTGGACCGGTTCGTCGAACAGGCCGGATCGTAACACAAGGAGGCGCGGGCCGTGAGGGGCTAAGTCACGGTCCGCGCCTTTTGTCATTCTTCTTCGTAAATCGCCTCGCCCCGGCTCAGCCGCAGCGCGATCTGCGCGGTCTGGTTGAGGGCCCGTTGCGTCGGGGCGTGGGCGGCGAGATACCGGGCGGTGGCGATCAGCACGTGGCCGGCCTCGGCGCTTCCCTCAAGTTCCTCGTACTGGCGTATGCCCGCCTCCAGCATCTGGAAGCTGTGAAACTCGGCGTCCTCCCGCAGCAGCGAGACCGCCAGCGTGCGGAACAGCCGGTCTACCGGGTGCCCGTCGGCCAGGTAGCGGTGGACCAGCCGGGCGGCCGGTTCCACCTGCTGCTGCGTATCCAGTTCATTCAGAAAGGCGTCCAGGATCTCGTCGGTCTCTCCGGCCAGGCCGGCCGTGGCCTTCTCATCCGGCAGCCGCGCGGGCGGCACGTTGAGGAAGCGGTCCAGGTACACCGCCATGGCCCCATGAAACACGCCGCGGACCAGTTCAGGGGAACCCGTGCGCTTCAGGGCCTGGTGCAGGGCGTTGGCGTAGGTAAAGGTGTGCAGCACGGTGATCCAGTCGTTGAACTCGTTCTGGGTGTGGAAGCGGGCGATGCGCAGCGCGGCGGCGTAGGTGACCGCCTGGCTGAGCTGCAGCGGCGTCACGCCTTCGCGCAGGCGGTCCAGCATGGTGTCCACCGTGGCCTGGGGGTCCTCCCCGAGGATCACTTCGGCCAGCTCTCCGGGACCTTCCCAGGCGTGACCGTTCGACGTTGAGGCCAGTGCGCCGGGCAGCGCGTCGTTCGCCCCGCGCAGGATGGCCGCCAGGTCGACGGGGTGGCGCCACGCGTTGGTCTCTTCCCCGCGTTGCGCCGCACATAGCTGGCGCACCAGGCTGGGCAGCACTTCTCCGGCGTGTTCCCAGCCGATATGATCCAGCAGCTCCGAGGCCTTGTTGATGAAATCCGCTACGTGGCCGCCATCCAGGAACACGTGGTCCGTGGCGGCGGACATCATCATGTCGACCAGGACCGCGGGGTCACTGTCCATGGACGCGGCGGTGAGCAGGCAGCGCGTGGCGCCGTCCGTATCGCGCACCTCCACGAAGCGGCGGAACCAGCGCTTCAGCTGTTCGATCGACAGGTTTTCGGTATCCAGCGGCTGCAGGTCGAATCTCGGCGGCTCCCCGTTGCTGTCGCGGGCCACGTGCGTCAGTCCCTGGTAAAGCGGGAGGATCTGCTCGTCCTTCGGCAGGTATTCGCACAGGTTGGTCATGGCGGTCAGGATGGTCAGGCCGGGCCCCCATCCGGACGACCTGTACCGCACCCCGTACCGGCCGCCGGTCTCGGCGATATCCTTGTAGGACACGCCCGATTTCAGCAGGGTGATCACCGCTTTGGCGTTGACCAGCGAGATATTCTGCTCCAGGCCCTCCCTGAGGCGGTTGCGCCAGTATTCCGCGTCGCCGGACCGGTCTCGCGAACCCGATACCCACACGTCCCCGTTTCGAATCTCGACCGCGAACACCGGCACGTCGTCGGCAAAGAGATCGAAGGTGCAGCCGCTCTCCAGGTCGAAATCCGCGTGGTGCCAGTGGCAGGTGAGAATGCCGTCTTTGATCGTGCCCCGGTGCAGCGGGAAACCCATGTGGGGGCAGCGGTTGTCCACGGCGTGGACCTGCCCGTCGCCGTGGTGGAACACGGCGATCGGTCCGTCGTTTCCGCTGACGACCATGCTCCCCTTTTCCTTCAGTTCGTCCACCGAAGCCACCCGGATCGGGTCGCGCAAGGCCGTCTCACAGATGCCGTTCATGAGAACCCGGCCTCTAGTGCAGCGTCGAGCGCGTGTTGAACCACGGTCCGCCCCCG
>JAPOYX010000016.1:9483-12688 GCA_026706345.1 Gemmatimonadota bacterium
CGTGATTATGCGTTGTATCCACAATAAAATATAAGCGTTTTCATCCAATTTAAGTAATCAAAGAAATATGTCAATATAATTATTTATAAAATATATTTATTTTTTATTGTACCATATTTTGGATAATGCTTTACAATACAGTCAAGATTGCGCCAGCGTACAATCCAGGGCGACCGCACCAGCGTAATTTGTGGATGCAGGGATACACACAGCGGATACACGCAGATACGCGGAACAGACGCTCGCCCGCACAGCATTTACAACCGCTTCATTCGCAGAGCATGACCATCGCGGAGCGTGACCATGCCACAACGGGAAGGCACTACACGCCGACAGATCCTGGAGTTGCTCAAACGCCGGGGCGACATGACGGCCGGTCAACTCGCCGGGGAAATAGGGATCACTTCCATGGGTGTTCGCCAGCACTTGAGCAGCCTGGAGCGCGACGACCTGGTCGAGACACGGGTCGTGCGGCAGGACCGCGGCAGGCCGGCGCACTATTTCGGCCTCACGAAGGAGGCGGAGCACCTGTTCCCGGCACGATACGGCCAACTCGCGGTGGAGCTGCTCGAGCAGATTGCCGAAACCGACGGACCGGAGAAGGCCGACGCCCTCCTGGCACTGCGCACGGAGCGTCTCGAGCAGGCTTACAACCAGCAGATGGCCGGGCAGGCCCTTGCGGAACGGGTGCGCGTCCTCGCCGAAATCCGGGACCGGGAAGGATACATGGCCGAATCGGTTACGGACGGCGATGAATACATCCTGGTGGAACACCACTGTCCGATTTACGAAATAGCCCGCCGTTTCCCCAGGGTCTGCCAACTCGAACAGGAATTGTTCGAACGGACCCTGGATGCGGGGGTGCGCCGGGACGAACACAAGATACTAGGAGACGACCGGTGCCGGTACCTGGTCCGAAAGCGTGATTGACGGCCAGACACTGGTACCTGGTCCGAAGCGCGATTGAGGCCGGCTAGCAGTACCTGGTCCGAAAGCGCGACTGAAGGCCAGACACTGGTACCTGGTCCGAAAGCGCGACTGACGGCAGGCTAAAGGCATCTCGCCACAAGTCCGATTGACGCCGATTTCCGGCCTCCATGATGCGGGGCGTTTCCCATGAGCAAACCCAGGATCTGGTACCTGCCGACGCCGTCCCATACCGCCGGGGTCTTCAAGGAGGACACCCACAGGCGGTTACTCGCGGGCTTCGGCGTGGTTGCAAACGATACGGACCGCGCCGTGACGGCCGCCGAGGTGGAAGAGGGAATATCCGAATTCGACGGCCTGGTCACCGGCTGGGGTGTATTGCCGTTGACCGAAACCGCCCTGGAGCGGGGAAGCCGCCTGAAGATCATTGTCCATTCCGCGGGATCGGTCAAGTACCTGTTCACCCCGGAGATGGTCGCAGGACACTTGGTGCCCAGGGGGATCCGCGTCGTCAGCGCACGGGGCGCCATCGCCCTGAACGTGGCGGAACACGCGGTCGGCGCGCTGATCATGATGAGCCGCCGGTGGATCCACGACGCGCTCAACATCCGGGACCGGGGCATGTGGCGGGACCCGGACCAGGCGTGGTCGAACCAGTTCCTGCGCGGCGCCGTGGTGGGCATCGTCAGCGCCAGCATGGTGGGACGGGAGGTGATTCGCCTCCTCCGGCCCTTCAACGTCCGGATGCTCGTCTACGACCCCTACCTGAGCGATTGGGACGCCGGTCGCATGAACGTGGAGCGCGTGGACCTGAATACGCTGTTCGAGGCGTCGGACATGGTGACCATTCACGCGCCGTTCATCCCGGAGACGGACCGCATGATCGGCGCGGAACAGCTGCGGCTCCTGCGGGACGACGCCGTGCTGGTCAACACCTCGCGGGGCTCTGTCCTGGACCACGACGCGCTGTACGAGGAAGCGAAGACCGGCAGAATCCAGGTCCAGCTGGACGTGACCACGCCCGAACCCCTGCCGCCCGACCACAGATTGCGTCCCCTGCCCAACGTGGTCATCACGCCCCACAGTTCGGGTGCCGGGGCCTTCGGCCACCTCGAGATCGGCGAGATTACCTTAAGCGCGCTGGAGTGCTTTTTCGGGGAAAAGGAGCCGGTGCCGGGCGAGGTGGATCTGGCACACTGGGCGCTGATTGCGTAGGGGTGGTTTAATGGAGCGCCGCGCGGCGAACGCCATATGGAGCTAGCCCCGCCTCAGCGCCGCCAGTACTGTATTCTCCATCAACATGGCCACGGTCATGGGACCGACGCCCCCGATGCGGGGCGTGATCCAGCCGGCGACCTCGGCCACGTCCTCGTCCACGTCGCTGAGGAGTTTCTTGCCCTTCCGGGTGATGCCCGCGGCCACCACGGCCGCGCCGGGTTTCACCATGTCCTTCGTGATCAGTCCGGGCGAACCCGCGGCGGCGATGATGATATCGGCTTCGCGCAGGTGGTCGGCCATGTCGGGTACGGCCGAATGCAGTACGGTGACCGCGGCGTTGCAGTGGGGCCGTTTCAACGACAGCAGGAGTGCCAGCGGCCGGCCGATGGTCAGTCCGCGGCCCACGATCGCCACGTTCTTGCCTTCGATGGGCACGCCGTAATGGACCAGCAGGGCGAGGATGCCGTTGGGCGTGCAGGGCAGGGGCCCCGGCTTTCCGATCACCAGCCGGCCCAGGTTGATGGGATTGAGCCCGTCCGCGTCTTTGTCAGGCGCCACGGAGAGCAGCGCTTCGTCCTCGTCGAGTCCATCCGGCAGCGGGATCTGCACCAGGATCGCGTCGACCTCGGTGTCTTCGTTCATGCGGCCGATGGTCCGCAACAGTTCTTCCTGCGAAGTGGATTCGGGCAGGTGGGTATGGATGGACCGGATGCCGATCTCCTCGCACGCCCGGTGCTTCATGGAGATATAGGTCGCGCTGGGTCCGTCGTCCCCGACCAGAATCGTCGCAAGCCCAGGCGTGATGCCCCGTTCATGCAACGCGGTGACTTCATTCGCGAGCCTCGCCTGCATTTCGTCGGCCAGCTTGCGGCCGCTCATGATCACCGGGCCTTGATCCGAACCCATTGGCTTTCCTCTGTTAATGAAATCTGATCTCGAGATCGCCCTAAGCCGCGCTGATTCAATACGCTGATTGCATCGCGTCCGCCAATTAGATCGCCGCCATCAGCTCGCCGCCATCAGCTCGCCGCCACGAGATCGCCTCGGCCTCTCCTCGATC
>JAPOYX010000017.1 GCA_026706345.1 Gemmatimonadota bacterium
CGTGGCCGTACCGCGCCTCCGCGCTCCCAGAGCCGTACTTGATCATGGATCTCGGCCGTTCGGAAAAGTGGGCCGCCCTGGCATGGAGGATGGAAGGAAAGGTAATGGCCAGCGATCCCGCCTTGACCGTGAGCTTCTCCTGGCCCCGGATCCAGCCCAGTTTGCCGGTCTGGCTCGGTGTATACAGCCTCCGGTGGCTTCCGGGAAGCAACATGGTCGGCCCCATGTCTTCGGCCACGTCCTGCGGGTAGTACATGCACAGGATCTCCGTCAGCGGCCGGTCCGCCATCCACGTGTCGTCCACGTGCCAGCCTCCCCCGTCGCTCATGCCGCCGGGAGTCAGGTGGTTCCAGAAGCGGAAGGGACTGATGGCGATATCGGGCGATTCCAGCAGATGGGCCACGAACTCCACGACCCTGGGATGGGCGAGCAGGTCCCCCACGCTTTCCCGTTCGAACACGGATATGCCTTTGTACGCCAGGCTGTCCTCGCTGATCCGTTCCACCAGGTCCGTTTCGAACCAGTTTTCGAGAAGAACGTAGCCCGTATCCACGAACTGTTTTTTCAGGGCCCTGAAGTCATCCGCCATCGTCGGCTCCTTGCCCCGGGTCCTGCTTCCTGGCGCCGTGGGGCGTATGGGGCAGGCCGCCTCCCGGGGGGTAGAAACGCTCCAGGATAAACTCGTGGCCCAGCTGGTTATGGGTGTTCTCCAGGGGATACTCGACCTTTGGAAAGGAGATGATGCGCCATCCGTCCGCCATGGCCTCCTTGATGTTCCGGTAGGGACATTCGTGGCGGGGGTCGAACTGGTATTCGGCGTCGAATGGTCCGTAATAGTTCCAGGATATCACGTCGGCCGTAATCAGATCCGCGTTCGCCCAGATATAGAGCAGGTGCTGGCGGCGCTCGCTCGTCATCGACTTCAACTCGTCGAGATCCTCCAGCGATACGCCCACGCCGGCCGCGATTTTCGTTTCGGCGCGGTTTACCCATCCGTCAATCGTTCCGGCCATTCGTCCTCCCGCAAGAATCTACTGCCAATGCTCCGTCGGAATTTACCTGTCGGCTTCTTAGTCTGAATTATAATAGTTATCCCGCGATTGCGATAGCGTCAACCGGTCTTTCCCAATAAGTATAGAATGGTTGACATCACCCGGGGGACCGTGTATTTTGTAAGTTCCCACTGAATCAATCACCATCTGACGAAAAGTACTTATTCTCGACCAGCAGAACCGGATTGTCAACGACGGTCAGACAGGAGAAACCGATGAGTTCAGACAAATTCGACTTTGCCATTGCCATAGGCGGCGCCGCCGGCCAGGGAATCGCCACGCCGGGCAACGTGCTGGCCCGGATTTTCATCCGGCGCGGACTGCATCTCAACGCCTACAATGCCTACCAGTCGATCATCCGGGGCGGTCATATATTCCTCACGATGAGGATCGGCGATCAACCGGTTCACAACCACGGCGACAAACTCGACCTGCTGGTCTGCCTGAACCAGGACACGATGGACCGGCATCTGGGGCTCATGGGAGCGGGAACGCGCGTCATTTACAACAGTGACACGATCACGCCCGGGACCCCGGAAGACGGCGTGCACCTGTGCCCGCTTCCCATCGGCGAACTAACCGACAACAACCGCAACAAGCTCGTGCAAAACACCGTGGCCCTCGGAACGATACTGTACCTGCTCGACATCGACTTCCAGATCCTGGAAGAAATCCTCACCATGCAGTTTCAGCGGAAGGGCCAGGACGTGGTCGACGAAAACGTGGGCGTGGCCCGCGCGGGATACGACTACGCTGCGGCGCACTTCGAACCGTTTTCCCTTACCGTCCCTTCCGGCGGCAAGCCGCTGGCGGTGTGGAACGGCAACGACGCGATCGCCATGGGCGGCGCGGCGGCGGGCGTCAAGTTCTACTGCGCCTATCCCATGAGTCCCTCCACCGGCGTCCTCCACTGGATGGCAAAGAACGCGCGGGAACTGGGCATCATGGTGCGGCAGGTCGAGGACGAAATCGGCGTGGCCAACATGGCCATCGGCGCGGCCCATGTAGGTTGCCGGTCCATGTGCGCGACGTCGGGCGGCGGTTTCGCGCTGATGACCGAGGCGGTCGGCAGCGCGGCCATGATGGAGATACCGGTCGTCTTCATCGACGTCCAGCGCGCCGGGCCGTCCACGGGCGTGCCCACCAAGACGGAACAGGGCGACCTCTGGCAGATCCTCGGCGCGAGCCAGGGGGATTTCGAGCGGATTATCGTAGCCCCGACCGACGCGCTGGACGCCTTCAACACCATGCCCGAACTGTTCAACCTTGTGGACCATTACCAGTGTCCAGGCATCGTGATTTCGGACCTTTTGATCTCCGAGGGCACCTTCAGCGTCGATCCGGACGCCATCGATATGCAGCCGCACATTGACCGGGGCGACGTGATCACCGAGTCGGCCAACGGCGTAAGCGATATACCGACTGGTTCGCAGGAAGCGAACGGACACGGCCTCATAGGGGCGCCGAGCAACGGTTACCTGCGGTACGAGAACACCGAAAGCGGCATATCGCCCCGGGCGATCCCCGGCGTGCAGGGATACGCCCACGTAGTGGCCACGGACGAACACGACGAAGACGGCGTCCTGGTCAGCGACGAGTTCACCAATCCCCACAAGCGCCGCAAGATGGTGGAGAAGCGGGCCCGCAAGTTCGCGGACGTGGAAAACCGTATCGATCCGCCCGAGCTGTCAGGCGCCGGCGACGCCGAAGTCACGCTCATCGGCTGGGGCTCGACCCGCGGAGTGATCGGGGAGGCGGTGGAGATCCTGAACAGGGAGGGCATCGCCGTGAATCACCTGCCCGTAAAATGGATCGTCCCGCTTCACAAGGAAGCCATAGCGGAAGTGTTTGCGAGCGCGAAGCGGACCGTAATCGTGGAAAACAACTATTCCGGCCAGTTCCATCGCTATCTGCGCAGCGAGACCGGACTGACGGCCGACGGCCATATCCGGAAGTACGACGGGGAGCCCTTCATGCCCCATCACATCGTGGAAGGCGTCAAGGAGTTGCTGGCCGGAACGACAGACATATTCGTGCCTTATCAAGAAGTCATCGTCTAAGGAGCCCCCAACATGTCAGTGGAAACTTTAACACGTGACGAAGTGGAAGAAAAACCGGCAGTCCCGTTAAAAGCGAAGGACTTCAAGGGCAAGGTGGATCCGGACTGGTGTCCGGGTTGCGGCGATTTCAGCGTACTGAGCAGTTTGCAGCGGGCCTGCGCGAACCTGGGACTCCAGCCCCACGAGATTCTCACGATCAGCGGCATCGGCTGTTCATCGAATTTCCCGGGCTTCTTCAATTCCTACGGCATGCATACGCTGCACGGCCGCGCGCTGGCCGTGGCCACGGGCGCGCAAATGGCCAACCACGAACTCACCGTGTTCGTCACGGGCGGCGACGGCGATGGATACGGTATCGGCGGAAACCACTTCACCCACACGGCGCGGCGGAACGTGGACCTGACCTACATCGTCATGGACAACCAGATCTATGGACTGACCACCGGACAGGTGTCCCCTACCAGCAGCATCGACATGCGGACCAAGAGCACGCCTTTCGGCAGCGTGGAAGCGCCGATAAATCCCATCACGGCGGCGATCATGAACGGCGCGACCTTCGTGGCCCGGGCCTTCAGCGGCGACGCGCGCCACCTGACCGGGCTCATCGAACAGGCCGTCCGCCACAGGGGCTTTGCCCTCATCGACGTGTTCAGTCCCTGCGTCACGTTTAACAAGGACAATGACTACCCCTTCTTCAAGCAGCGCGTCAAGAAACTGGAAGACGAAGGCCACGACCCCAGCGACTGGAAGGCGGCCTGCGAGAAGGCCATGATCTGGGGGGACGAGATCTACACGGGTCTGTTCTTTCAGAAGGCGGGCGCGCCTACGCTGGGCGACCAGGAACCCGTGCTGGATGAAGGCGGCGCCATGGCCCGTCGTGAACTGGGGATAACCAGCGACCAGTCGGACCGCATCATCAAGCGCATGATGTAGACGGCAGAGATGACGTAGCGTGGGTGGGTAATCCGCGCTTCAGATGAACGGAATTTCCTGCAGTTCCCGGTGCGCTGCGCGGTAGAGCGGGGCCGGCGGCGCGTTATCTTCCGCGCGTTCTTCGCCGGTGGCTTCTATCATGTTCAGTGACAGGACCTTGTCGCTGAAACTCCGGGTTTCCAGCCTTTCTCCCAGCCCCTGTTCGTACACGCTCTTCAGTTCCGCCAGGGTAAATTCGTTGGGCAACAGCAGCAGGGCGATATTGGTGTAATTCAATTTGGCCGCGATCCTTTCCGTGCATACCTTCAGCATCTCGTTGTGGTCGTACGCCAGCGAAGGGGTATCTTTGACGTAGAACCACGCCCCCTTGCGGTACTTGTCCACGGGTTCGAAGGGTTCGCCCGGATCGTCGGGAAACCCCATGTAGGCCGTGGAAATCGAACGTCTTCTCGGATCTCGGTCGATGGCGGAGAAGGTGTAGACCTGCTCGAAGTACGCGGCGGTCCGGCCGGTTGCCTCGCGGTAGGCGCGCCGGACCGCCGCCTCCAGGTCTTCGGTTTCAAGCACCAGCGTACCGGGCAGCGAATACCGGCCCACGAAGGGTTCGACTTTCAACTCGACCAGGTAGACCAGCAACTTGCCGTCGAGGAACCTGAAGATGCCCAGGTCCGTGGCCGCGTATGGTTTGGTCGGGATCATGGCAAGGTCATGTTTGCATCGTTTTGGCGGGCGTGGCAAGTAAAAAATAGGCGGACATGCCAGTAGTCAGGAGCCGGCTTTCGTCCGGGCACAGGGAGCCCTTTCACATTCTATGGACGTGGATTTCCTGACAACTGCCGTGCAACTCGTGGCCGGCGCGCTGATCGGTGCCTGCATCGGGATGACCGGCATCGGCGGCGGGGTCCTCATCCTGCCGGTTCTGACGCTCGGGTTCGGCCTTCCTTCCACGGTGGCGGTGGGCACTGCCCACCTCTATTCCTGCCTCTGCAAGCTACCGGCCGTCTTCTTCCATTTCAGGCAGGGCACCATCCGGTTCCGGACCTCGGCGTATTTTCTCGTGGGGGCGGTGCCGGCGACCGTGGCCGTGGCGTTATGGATCACGGGTTACGCCGGCGCCATGGACCAGACCGACCCGGCCTGGCAGGAACTTCAGGCGAACCTGCGCCGGTTCATCGCGGCGGTCGTCATACTATCGGGCCTGTTGATTCTGTGGCACATGTTCATGCGGCCGGGTTCCCGCGCGGCGGCGGGCCAGGCGGACCAGGCGGACCAGCATATCCCCGCCCGGGTCACGGGCGCTAAGGCGGTCCTCGTAGCGATCCTGGGCGCCGTCATCGGCGGACTGATCGCCTCCACCTCGGTGGGCAGCGGCATCCTGATCGTGCCGCTGATGATCATCATCTTCCGCCTCACCGCGGTGGACACGGTCGGGTCGTCGATTTTCATCGCGCTGTCGCTGACTTTCACCAGTTCGATCATCTACGCCGGGAGCAGCCAGCTGGATCTCGCCATCGCCGTGACCATGGCTGCCGGATCGCTGGTCGGCGTGCCCGTGGGCGTCCGGATGTCCCGCAGGGTCCCGGAGCGCTATCTGCAGATTACCATCACGGGGCTCGTGCTGGTTGCGGGGGTGATCATGCTGACCGGGGGATGACGGGGGATCAGGGCGAGGCGAATATATCGTTCAGCAGGCCGCTCAGCCGGATGCCGGCCTGCAGCAGTCTGAGCTTGACACCGTCGGCATGCTTGAAGATGTAGGCGTATCCCAGATACGGTGTCTTGTCGGAACGGGATCCACCGTAGTCGTACACGGCCGGCAGCATGCTCCGCGACTCCCGCGTCCAGTCCCAGACAGTCGAGCGCCGCCACGCTTCAATCTCGCCGGGTTCCGCGTGGCCGAAGAAACGGACCCATTCCGTGAAGCTCAGCCGCTGGTGCTCTACGAGGTGTTCATCCCATACGGTGTGGAGGTTCGTGCTTTCACCGAACCAGCGTACCCGGATATCGTTGCCTCCTCGATCGCTGGCATAGCCCGCGTGGAGGGGCTGGTGGATGTCGCCCACGAAGTGCACCAGGAATCTCAACGCGTCCACCCGTTCCTTCCTCCCCGCTCCGCGGTCCCTCAGGACGCCTTCAAACCGCTGAATGGCCTCGACCACGTCACCGCGCGGGCTTCTACGGGCCGTTTCAAGGGCCTGGCCGGGCGGCACGTTGATGTAGTGCCACGGCGAAGCGTGGCGCCACGACGGATCGGACTTGATCTCGTCGGCCCAGGTGCTGAGCCGGGCCAGCGAAGTGCGCCCGACGAGTTCCGCGATGCCTTTGCGGGCCGCGTCCGTGAGGTGGTTTTCGGCGATCTGTCCCACGATGCGGTGGCCGTTCGGCCCCCATGCGGCAACGGGTAGGGACCAGCACAACAGCATGGCCGATGCGATCAGTATTCGTATAGTGCGCATGATCAGCTCTCCTGCGTTTTTTCAGGGAACATAGGACGTGTCGGGGTCCACGGGCGGCGGCGGCCAGTGCAGGCCCCGCTGGCCGGACAGGCCCCGGTTGGGCGGCTGCGTATATTCGCGGTCAGGCAGGCCGGCCAGTTCCCCGTCCCGGAACCACTGTGCGTCCCGGTAGACCAGGTCGTCTGCCAGCCGCTCCGTCATCCGGCTCATGATGCCGGCATGATCCGCCGAATCAGCCAGGTCGCAGCGTTCTTCCGGGTCTTCTTCCAGGTCGAACAGCTGAGATCGGTTGCCCACCGGGTAGTAGATCAGTTTGTATCTTCCGTCGTGCATCATGCGCGTTGCCTGGGCGTCTTCACCGCACTCGCCGTAAAGGTATTCCCGTTTCTCCCCGCCCACCATGGAGGTGCCTTCGACGGTATCCGGCACTTCGATCCCCGCCAGATCCAGTAGCGTGGGCATTACGTCCTGCCAGCCCACGAGCCGGTCGTCGGTACGGTTGTGGCCTACCCGGTCGTCGCCGGCCCGGCCCACGAGTATCATGGGCACATTGGCCGACTGTTCGTAGTACAACCGCTTCGCCCAGAGACCGTGGACGCCCAGCATGTCGCCGTGATCGGCCGTGAACAGTATGATGGTGTCGTCGATCAGGCCTTCTTCCCGAAGGGTGCCGATCACCACGCGCAACTGGTGGTCGATATGGGTACACAGGGCGAAGAAGGCGCGCCTGGCCCAGGCGACCTGGGAGTCGCTCATCCCGCCGAAGCGACCACGGACTGCCTTCAGCGCATAGGGCAGGCGGTCCGGGTCCCCGGCCCAGTCGCCGAGATACGGCTCGCCGGGGTCTTCGTCGCGGTAAAGGTCCAGATAGCTCTGGAGCGGGGTCAGCGGGGGGTGGGGATGGCAGTACGACAGGTACCAGAATCCCGGACGCGTGGGATCGCGCCGGCGGATCATGCGGGCCATCTGGCGCGTGGTCCAGTTGGTGACGTGCATGGCCTCCGGCAGGTGCCAGGGACGCTGGCCGTATTCGTTGTTGCTCATTCCGTGGGTGAATCCTTCCCCGGCATGGCCGTTTTCGCCGAGAAACGCCTCGTAGTCGTCCACGGCGCCGAGATGCGGACGGCCCTCTTCGGCCAGGATCACGTCATCAAACCCGATCCGGTCCCGCTGCGGGTATACGTGCAGCTTCCCTACGGCATAGGCCTGGTATCCGTTGTCCCTAAAGGTCTGCGCCACGGTGGGGACCGCCGGCATGGGTTCTTTGACCAGGAACACCCGGTCGCCGTGGGTGGCCGTGGTCGTGCCGGTCATGAGCGTCCTGCGAGCGGGAATGCACACCGGGCATTCGCTGTAGGTCCGGGGAAAACGAACGCCGCTCCGGGCCAGCGTGTCCAGGGTCGGCGTCTGGATCACGGGGTGGCCGGCGTGGCCGAAGAGCGTGCCCGGCCAGTGATCGGTACAGACGAGCAGTACGTTGGGAGGTGACGGCATGGCGCTCCCGTATGGGGCGTTCATCAATACGTGTTTATCGGGTCATGGTCCATCATGTCGTCTTGGTCATCCTTGTCGTTCACATCGACACGCAAGGACGCGATCGACGCAAAAGGACGCGGAACGGCCTGTCCCAATATACACCCCCCGGCGCCGGATGTCCACGACTACCGGCGCACCACATTCGCTTCATTTCCATTGACAAATAGTATTATATCCTTATATTCGATTATTAGAATATAATCACCGCCGACTGACGACTGGGGATACCGGTTTGGATAAAGACCTGGCCGTATTCAAGGCCTGTTCGGACGCGACGCGACTCCGCATTCTGTTCCTGCTGACGGAGCGGGAATTATGCGTGTGCGAAATCATGGCGGTGCTGGATATGCCGCAGAGCAAGATCTCGCGGCATCTGTCGGTGCTGAAACAGTACGGGTTGCTCACGGACCGCCGAGACGGGGTGTGGATCTACTATGCGTTGGCCAAGGATTCCTCGATCGCCCTGAAGTACGTGTCGGTTTACCTGGTCTCGGCCCGCCAGGTTCACGAGCGGGTCCTGGCGGACCTGGACCGATTGCGCGGACTGGCCAGCCAGGGCAAGATCTGCGTGCCCCATCCATCCATGGCCGAGTTGCAGATCGACGATCGCGAAGATCCGTCCATGCACGGCCAGCCCTTGCTGTCGCGGGAGGAGCGGTGAACCAGATCCCCCGCGATACCGCCTTCCACCCCGGTCTTCATCGCTATCTACAGGCGCGCCGGACGGAATCGAGCCTGATTGAGGCTGAACGCGGACAGACGCTGGAACGCATTTCGGCGTATATCGCGGAGCGGTTGCGAAGCGGCGAAACGGCCCGGCTCACCTTTATCTGCACGCACAATTCCCGCAGGAGCCAGATGACCCAGATCTGGGCACAGGCAGCGGCGCAATTCTTCGGCTTATCCGGAATACATGCCTTCTCGGGCGGTACGCACGTCACCGCCTTCGATCCCAGGGCGGTATCGGCGATGACCCGGGCGGGTTTCCGGATCGAACCGAACTCGAGCGACGATAACGAAGACAACCCGGTCTACCTCGTTCACGCCGGAAACGCACTCCCCCCGACGCGCGCGTTCTCCAAGGCCTATACGGATCCCTCGAACCCCGGGCACGGTTTCTGCGCGGTCCTGACCTGCTCGAGCGCGGACGGCGACTGTCCCGTGATAGCCGGCGCCGACGAGCGCGTGCTCCTTCCCTACGAGGATCCTAAATCCTCTGATGGAACCGACCGGGAGACGGCCCGTTACGACGCGACGTGCCGGGAGATCTGCCGGGAGATGGTCTGGCTGTTTGCCAGGGTCGTCACCGCGTGAAGCCAATGCGGTTCACCGCGTTGGAGCAGTGTAGGCCACGATCAGTACCAGCAAAGAGGGTATAATGGATTCAACAACGAAACGGCTGTCGGCGCGCGACCGGTACCTGACCCTGTGGATCTTTCTGGCCATGGGCCTCGGCGTCGTCCTCGGCGTATGGGCGCCGGCTGTTCCCGCCCTGCTTCAGCTGGGGCAGGTGGGCACGACCAATCTGCCCATCGCCGTCGGGCTCATCCTGATGATGTATCCTCCGCTGGCCAAGGTGAAGTACGAGGAGCTGGGGGACGTGTTCCGAAACGTGCGGATCCTCGGCGCGTCGCTCTTCCTGAACTGGATCGTCGGCCCGGTCCTGATGTTCGGCCTCGCGGCGCTCTTCCTGTCGGGACATCCCGAGTACATGACCGGCCTGATCCTGATCGGCCTGGCCCGGTGCATCGCCATGGTCATCGTGTGGAACGAACTGGCGAAGGGGAACACGGAGTACGCCGCCGGCCTGGTGGCCTTCAACAGCCTGTTCCAGGTGTTCTTCTACAGCGTGTACGCCTACGTCTTCATAACGGTGCTTCCGCCCTGGTTCGGAATGGAAGGCAGCGTCGTCCCGATAACCATGGCGCAGATCGCGGAAAGCGTGCTCATCTACCTGGGCATTCCCTTCTTCGGCGGCATGGCGACCCGCCTGGTCCTGTTGCGGCTCAAGGGTCGGCCGTGGTACGAATCGGCCTTCATTCCCCGCATCAGTCCCATCACCCTGGTGGCGTTGCTGTTCACGATCGTAGTGATGTTCAGCCTGAAAGGCGACACGATCGTGGCCATCCCCCTGGACGTGGTCCGGATCGCCGCGCCTCTCCTCGTTTATTTCGTGCTCATGTTCCTGATCACCTTCTGGATGGGACGGAAGATCGGCGCGGACTATTCGAAGAACGCCACGCTTTCCTTCACCGCCGCGAGCAACAACTTCGAACTGGCCATCGCCGTGGCCGTGGCCGTCTTCGGCATCGAATCGGGCGTAGCGTTCGCGGCCGTCATCGGCCCCCTCGTCGAAGTGCCGGTCATGATCGCGCTGGTCAACGTGGCCCTGCGTTTCAAGGCCATGTATAACAGATAAAGCGACACGGCGTCCCGCGTCCGGCCCTGAACTTTAACGTTGCCTTCGAGCCTTCCGTAATCGTATTATCTCGCCCTGCCGTTTCCTCGTGCCGACCACGTCCCGCGAAAAGGCTGGCCAGGGTGACCCACATCGATGAAAACCAGCCGTTGACGACGCGGTCCGTCCTCCTCGTGCTGATGCTTTGTACCCTCTGGGGCGGCCTGGTCGTATCGGTCAAGGTGGGTCTGGAAGGCATACCGCCGATCCTCCTGGCGGTTCTGCGTTTCGGGGTCGCCCTCGTGTGCGTCTATGCCTGGACGCGCCTGGCCGGCGTCTCCCTGTACGTAGCCCGGGGCGATCGCCTCATCATCACCGTTCCCGCCCTCGTCATGGCCGCGCAGATCCTCTTCCTGAACATCGGCGCGGAGCAGACTTCCGGAAGCCATGCCGTGCTGTTCATGCAGACCTACCCCTTCGTGGTCGCCGCCATTTCCCATTACATCATACCGGGCGACCGCCTCACCATGATGAAGGTCGTCGGACTGGTCCTGGCCGGCGGCGGCATGGTGCTGACCATATACGACGAAGCGGGGGGGCCGTCGACCCCGCTGGGCGACGTCCTGGTCCTCTGCAGCTCCATCAGCCTGGCCATCCAGATCATGATCAACAAGGTCCTGGTCAGGCGTATCTCCCCTGTCTCGGTCATATTCTGGCAGCAGGTGGTCGTGCTGCCCATTTTTTCCATCCTCTGGGCGCTGACCGAATGGCACCTGCCCGTTACGATCGACCCGGCCATTGTAGCGGCGGTCCTGTATCAGGGCGCCATCGTGGCCGGATTCTGCTTTCTCGTCTGGATCAGGCTGCTGCAGCGTCACAGCGCCACCCAGATCAGCGCCTTCTTCTTCACGACCCCGCTTTTCGGCGTCCTGCTGAGCTGGCTGATCCTGGGCGACCAGGTAACGACCTATCTCACCGGCGGCCTGTTGCTGCTGGCGGCCGGACTCTGGGTGGTCAACCGGTATTGAAGAGGGGAATCCCTCGTCTGCGCGACTGAAGGCCAACAACCCACATCTTCAGAAAGGAAAATCAACGATGATCATCGACTGCCACTCACACGCATGGGATTACTGGCCATACGAACCGGCGGTTCCCGATCCGGAGAACCGGGGCACGGCGGAGATGCTGCTCCACGAAATGGATCTGGCGGGGGTGGACAAGGCGGTGCTGGTCTGCGCCCGGATCGAACACAATCCCAATAACAACGACTACGGGGCCGAATGTGTTCAACGGTTCCCCGATCGTTTCATCCAGTTCGCCGACGTGGACTGCTCCTGGTCCGACACCTACCACACGCCGGGCGGCGCCGGCAGGCTGGCCGAAGCGGTGGAGAAGTACCGGTTGAAGGGGTTCACCCACTATCTCAAGGGCGACACGGACTGGTTCGAATCGTCCGAGGGCCTCGCGTTCTTCGAGAAAGCGGCCGAACTCAACCAGATCGCATCCCTCGCTCTCAGTCCGGCCTGGATGCCCGCCCTGCGAAAACTCGCGCGCCGGTTCCCGGACACGCCCTTTCTGTGCCATCACATGGCCGGCGTAAAGGTCGGGGAACCTCCGCCGCGGCCGATGCTCCGGGAGGTACTGGACTCAGCGGACGCGCCGAACATCCACATCAAGCTGTCCGGCTTCCAGTACGTGTCGGAGACTGCCTCGGAATATCCCTATTCGGACTGCATGTGGATCGTCCGCAAGCTCTACGAGTACTACGGGGCGGACCGCCTCTGCTGGGCCTCCAATTATCCGCCTGTCGCCCGTGCGAGCACCTACCAGCACGCGCTGGAGGCCGTTCGGACCCACTGTTCCTTCATCGCGAAGGCAGATATGGACCTCGTCCTGGGCGGCAACCTGGAGCGGTTGCTCGCGGACGCCGGGTGAGGTCCGAGACGTTCAGCCGCCAAATCTATAGACTGATCCGAGATTCCCGTATCGCCATGAACCCCGGCCGGCGTTATACGAAACGGTGAAGCCTGTCCCGCTCGAGAAGAACAGCCCCACGCCCGCTGATCCGAGCAGCGCGATGCTGCTTGATTCTTCCATATCGGCGCCAAAGCCGAAATTAACGTAACTTATTTCCACCATCGGAAGTCTTACAAACAGTTCAACGGGAACTTCCTTTGAGTTTAACGGGAACTTCCTTTGAATTGAAGTCATTAAATGATGTATACATTACGTAACTCGTGTATGACTCGAGAGGTCGATTCAGGCTGTTACGGGGAGCAATAATGGCGTACACCCGATTCTTATTCCGCGTATTGAAGTTTCAGCGTCTTTTTGCCACGCTGGCCTTAGCGGTGTTCATCGCTGCCGGATGCGGCGACGCCAGTTCCGGTACCGGCGATAACGCGAACGAAGACAAGGACGGCGAAGCCGAAGCGGATTCCACCGCACCGCCTCCCGTCCCCGTGAGCGTGATATCCGCTTCCCTGGGCACCATTTCCGACGTCATCCTGACGACGGCCACGGTGGAGGCGGACCGCGACGCCCGCATATTCCCGAGAACCACCGCGATGATCGAAGACATCCTGGTCCAGGAAGGGGACCGCGTCCAACGGGGACAGACGCTTGCCGTCCTGGAACACGCCGAGGAAGAAGTCGCCCTGGCCCGGGCGGAGGCGATCAGGCAGGCCCGGAAGCAGGAGTTCGACCGGTCGGTCGCCATGCTGAACGGCCAGCTCATCAGCGAGGTGGACCACGAAGCCAAAGAGCGGGAATACATCATAGCGAAGGCGGAATGGGAATCCGCCAAGGTATCGTACGACAAGACCACCATCACGGCCCCATTCCGCGGCACGATTACCGAACGGCACCTCAATGTCGGCAACATGGCCAGGCCGGGCGATCCCCTCTTCACGCTGGTGGATCTGAACACCCTGCTGATCTACACCTACCTGCCGGAAATGGAATGGTCTCACGTGGCCGCGGGCCAGGACGTCGTGCTGGAAACCGATACCCTTCCCGACGGAGCGTTCGGCGGGAAGGTCCATCGCGTGAGTTCCATCATCAACCCGCAGAACGGCACCTTCAAGGTAACCATCAGGATCAACGACCCCGGCTGGCGTTTGAAACCCGGTATGTTCGTCCGCGTCAAGATCCTCGCCGACCAGCACGAGGACGTGCTGCTGATCCCCAAGATCGCCCTGCTGGACGGCAACTACGTCTTTACCGTGCTGGATGACAGTCTGGCAGTTCGCGCCGAACTGACCCTGGGTCTGCAGGACGCCGATTTCGTCGAAATCGAAGAAGGGCTGAATCCCGGCGACCGGATCGTCATCGCCGGGCACCGAAGCATGAAGGACAGCACCCGGGTCAAAATCGTAACGCCCTGATTTGCGGTAAACGCCCTGATCTACGGAAGACGCCCTCCATGACCATCGTCGACTTCGCCATCCGCAGGCCGGTCACCGTCACCATGCTGGTGCTGGCGGCGCTGATATTCGGCTACGTCTCCTTCGGCCGCCTCGCGGTAAATCTGCTGCCCGATATCTCCTATCCTTCACTGACCGTGCGGACCGAGTACGAGGGCGCCGCGCCCGAAGAGATCGAGAACCTCATTTCCCGGCGCATAGAAGAAGCCGTGGGCGTCATCACCGGACTGGTCGAAGTCAGTTCCATTTCGCGCGCCGGCGTCTCCGACGTGATACTGGAGTTCGACTGGGATACGGATATGAACCTCGCGGTCATGGACGTCCGCGAGCGGGTGGACCGGGTTTTCCTGCCGGAGGACGCCGAAAGGCCGTTGCTGCTCCGATACAACCCCGAGCTCGATCCGATCATGCGGCTCGGCCTGTCCGGCGAAGACCTGATCATGCTCCGCAACCTGGCGGATTGGGAAATCCGGAGGGAACTGGAGACGATTCCCGGGGTGGCGTCGGTGCGCATGAAGGGGGGACTGGTCGAGGAAATCCAGGTGGAGATCGACGAAGCGCAGCTGACGAGGCTGGGACTCACCTTCGAGCAGATCAACCGCCGTCTCGCCGCCGAGAACATCAACCAGGCCGGCGGGCAGCTCCGGGAAGGCGACGAGGAGTTGATCGTCCGCGCGGTCAACGAGTTCCAGACG
>JAPOYX010000018.1:0-13945 GCA_026706345.1 Gemmatimonadota bacterium
AGTTTTGTTGTCCACCTTGTAGACAAATACACACATCCACTGATTCCTTGCCCCGTGTGTATCGACTGCGCCACCTTTTTTCCTTGTGGTTTTTATCTCCACCCCCTGATCTCCAGCCTTTACCGAGTTTCCAGCATAAACTCCTTGAACTACCAGGTCTGGATGCCCATTGAAATAGTTGTTCTCCGTAAGTACGCGTGAGTGTTTGGCAAGACTTGCCGTTAGCATGTCAGACAGGACTCCGGACATGATGGCTGGTCGCAACATATCGTCAAGACGTTCCAGTCCCCGTGCTACTAGGTGTGAATTGACATCGTGAAAGAAATCGTAAACGTCCTGCATTGCTGACTCGAAATCCATCAGACGAAGTTGATAAGGAAGATCACGGTCAGTGTTGAATGCATCGCGTACAACTTCGTTTCGAATCTGGTTGATTGGAACACCTCCAGTGTGTTTTTCATAACACTAAAGTGAAGTTACCTGCCAGTAGCAAACCTATTAAGCCGTAATTTACGTTATCAACATTACAAATCAACCGGCCGCAGATCCAGGGCCAGATCGAGAAAGTCCTTCACCCGGTGGAGGGTGATCAGGTTGGTGTCGTGCTGGTTCCTGCCGCCGCGGGCAGTGCGGGCGACGACCAGGAGGTCGTTTCCGGAGATGACCTGCGAGGCGTAGCTGAAGGACTCCATCATGCGCGTGCTCATTGCCACGCAGCCGGCCTGGAACCAGTTGAGCGCGTCCGCGCTGTACATGAGCATCAGGATGCGCCGCTCGTTGCCCGGAGGACCACTGAATCCGATGCGCCGGAGGGGTTCCCGGTCCTGCCACGGATTGGTGGACAGGGTTACGGTGGTCCAGTACAGTCCGTCTTTTTCGTCGTGGACGATCTGGAACTTGCACTGGGCGCCCGGCATGGGGTGGAACTGGACGAACCGGTAGTCCAGGGTCTCTCCGTCGTCTTCGACCCGGCCGATGGAGGCCAGGCTCGACGTCGTGTGGCCGTCGACGATCGTACGCATGATCATCCGGATCTCGCCGTTCACCAGTACAATGTTGCCTTCCAGGAAACTGTCGGCCGGCACCTTGTCGGTCGCGCTTTCCGGGTACCTGCGTTGCGAGAGCACGTCGGGAATGCCGGGGAATCGAACGTGGTTGGACATGCGCCAGGATGCCGGATCCAGCAGGTCTTTCGAAAGGTCGCCGGCCACCACCAGGGACTTCCAGTCGAAGCGGCTTGGCGCGTCGCAGGTTTCGAAGGCGCGGTAGGCATGGCCGTTGTGGATCAATACCGGTGTCGGCGCGCAGTGGTGCCTGCCCTCGAATAGCGTGACGGGTCCCTCCCAGTTGGAGCCGCCGTCGCGGGATCGGCCGATGACGATATCCCGGCTCTTCCGGCGGTTGCCGATAAGGTAGGCGTCGTCTTCGTAAGACCAGATCGTCGCCCAAATGAAATCCAGGCGGGCCGTCAGGTTCCAGGTGGCGCCGTCGTCGTCGCTGACCAGCACTTCGGTCTGGTCCGGCACGGCTTCCTTGAGCGGGCTGGGGCGAAACCACTCGTAACTGGCCAGCAGGCGTCCGGAGCGCATCCGGGTAATCGAGGGCGAACCGGCGTACACGTTCTCCGGATCGGGCGATGAGGCCAGCACAAGGTAATTTTCGGATAGCACGCGGTTCATATATCAGGATTTCCGAGCGTTTGAACGGGACAAACGATTTTACCCGGAAGAGATGGTCTTGTCAACATTGCCCTTGATCTGTTCAGTCCACGCGATGTATCATAGAATCGATCACCGGATTCCCCATTACAATCGAACTGAAGAGACCGAATCGAATTGACTGAAGCCGGGTAGGCCGGGAGGATTCCAACATGGCCGGAAAAACCAACCTGTCCCGCAGAGACGTGCTGATCAAGGGAGGGATCGCGACAGCCGGTATGACGCTGCTGCCTTCCCACGTGCTGGCCCAAATAGCCCAGTTGGCTCGGGACGAAACGCCCGTGGACTGGATCGACGAGTTCGGGCCGCCGCGAAGCCCCGATTTCGTGCTGCTGGACTGGAACGGCCTGGAGTCGTGGATCACGCCCGTGGACCAGTTTTTCTCGGCCAGCCACTACCCGGAGCCGACCGTCGACGGAGATACCTACAGCCTCGAAATCGCGGGCGCGGTGAGACAGAAGCTCAACCTGAGCCTGGACGAGATCAAGTCCATGCCGCGCAGAGATCTGGATTTCACCCTCGAATGCTCCGGCAACCGGGGCGTTCCCGTCTTCCGCGGCGGCGTGTTCAACGCCCGGTGGACCGGCACGCCGCTGGCGCCGATCCTGGAGCGGGCGGGTATGTGGGACAATGGTATGGAGGTGGTCTTCTTCGGGCACGACGAAGGGGAGGAGGTCATCACGCCCCGCCGCAGCGAGCCGCTGACCATGAAGCAGAACTTCGCCCGTTCGCTCACCATGGCGCAGGCCATGGGCCCGGACATCCTGCTGTGCTACGAGGTAAACGGCCAGACGCTGCCGCCGAAGCACGGCTATCCCCTGCGCCTCATCGTACCCGGCTGGTATGGGATTACCCAGGTGAAGTGGTTGAAGCGCATCGAAGTACGCACCACCCGGTACATGGGGCGGTTCATCTCGCGGGATTACGTCACGATCCGCGAGGAGACCCATAACGGAGAGACGGTATGGCGCCAGGAGTCCGTGGGTAAGGGGCGCATCAACTCCGTCACGGCGCGGGTCACCCGCGTCGGTCCCCTGCACCGGATCTACGGCGCGGTCTGGGGCGAACCGCTCAGAGCGGTGCAGGTGCGCATCGACGACGGGCCCTGGCAGACGGCGGAGATCATCGAGGGAGAGGACGCCGAGTACGCCTGGAAATTCTGGCGCCTGGACTGGGACCGCCCGTCCCCTGGCGAACATACGATCACGTCACGGGGCGTGACGACGGCCGGCACGGTTCAGCCGGCGCCGGACGACCCCTACCTTGCCGGCAAGAAGACCTACTGGGAGAGCAACGGCCAGGTAACCCGGACGATTCGGACCTTCGAAAGCTAGGGAACCGCTTCCCGATCCATGATCATCGATTCCCACGCGTACTGCTTTCCGCCGGGTGACGCGAAGGCCGGATATTCCGACGCCCGGGACCACCTCCGGTGGATGCAGGCCGAGCACGCGGTCCATCACCAGCCGGCCTGGCGGGTCCGGGACCGGGCCCCCGCCTCGTCGGAGGTGATCGCGCCAGAAGCACCCGGCGATTGGTCCACGCTCCCCGAAGTGGACTTCCGGGTCGATCGCACCTATGGACGCGTGGTGTGGACAATCGACGGCGAAGACTACACCAAGCAGTTCTACCCGCCCCACTTGCGCAACCTCGAATACACCCCCGACGGCCTGATCGCCGAGATGGACTATGCGGGCGTGGACGTCGCCCTGCTCCATACCAATCCCATGCTGGGCCGCGACAGCGCGTTTCAGGCCGCGTGTGTCGAAGCCTTCCCCGGCCGCCTGTATTCCATGGCGCCCGTGGAGGAATGGCGTATCGCCGAAGAATCGGACGCGGTGATCGAGGAAGTAGACCAGGCCGTGCGCGTCCACGGCCTGCACGCCGTCAAGTTCAACGCCCCGCTGGCGTACCGCGGGAGCGGGCAGCCGTGGAGCAGCGGTGTCTACCGGCCATTCTGGGACGCCGTGACCGCGTTAAACGTCCCGGTTTTCTTCACCTCGGGCGCCGGACCGGTGCTCGGCTATCATGCCGACCTCACCCGGGGGTACCTCGACGAACTCGGCGTGCTCATGGACTGGATGGACCGCTACCCGGACACGGTCTGCAGCATCACCCACGGTTTTCCGTGGCGCATGTTTGTCGACGCCGACCGTCTTATCCTGCCGGATGGCCTGTGGAGACCCTTCGAAAACCCCAACCTCAGCCTGGAAGTATGCTTTCCCGTGCGGATCGGCGATATGTTCGACTATCCTTACCGCGAGGCCTGGCCGGCGTTGGAAGAGATGGTCGATCGGATCGGCGCCGACAGGTTGTTGTGGGGCACGGACATGCCCTTCCAGAACCGGTTCTGCACCTACCGCCAGTCCCGGTACTGGATCGAGAAGTACGCCGGTTTTCTCAGCGAGGCGGACCTGGCCGCGATCATGGGCGGCACGGCCGCGCGTATTCTGAACATCAAGTTTACATAACCCGGAGGACCCAATGCACGTAGGCACCCAGCAGTTCAGCACGGCGGACGAAGACCTGGAATACCTGGCCCGCCATGGCGTCTTCAACAAGAGCGAACTCAACATCACCTTCCACCGCGAGTACGGCTGGGACGTGGAGGAACTGGCGGCCAAGAAGGAAAAGTGCGCCCGGTTCGGGATCGAAATGGAAATGGTGGCCCTGCCCATCGCCGACCTGAACGTGGACAGCGGCCAAGTGCCCAATTACATGCTGGGAAAATACGACGAAGGCGATAAGGAAATCGAACTGGTCTGCAACATGGTGCGCCAGGCCTCGGAAGCGGGCATCCCCGCAATCAAATACTACCTGTGCGAGATGGAGAACCAGCGCACCGAGAGCGATCCGCCCGGCCGCGGGGGGTCGATCTACAGCACCTGGGACCTGGAGAAGGCGAAGGACCGGCCGCCCAGGTACGACGAGCCCGTGACGGCCGAGATGAACTGGGCCCGCATCACCTACTTCCTGGAACGGGTGATCCCCGTGGCCACCGAATGCAAGGTCCGCATGGCCTGCCATCCCTGCGATCCATGGCTGCCGCCCGGATACCGATGCGTGGACCGCGTGCTCGGCGGTTTCGATGGGTTCAAGCAGTTCATCGAGATCTGCCCCAGTCCCTATCACGGCGTCAACCTCTGCCTGGGCTGCATGGCGGAGAGTTCCCTCGAGCCCCTCAAGGAGGTGCCGGACATCATCCGCTACCTCGGCTCGCGCAACAAGATCTTCCTCTGCCACTTCCGCAACATCGTGGGCGGGCGGAACAAGTTCCAGGAGGTCTGGCCCGACGAGGGCGTGATGAACATGCACCGCAACATGCAGGCCCTCAAGGAGGTCGGCTACCCACACATGTGCGTGCCCGACCACGCGCCGGGGCATAAGGACCCGGACAGCTACCGGCAGGCCTTCGCCTACGAGTTCGGCTACATCCAGGCGATGATCCAGGCCGTGATGGATGGGGGGTAGAGTGGTGTTTGGCCCGGCTCGGACAATCGACCGGCGGTAAGCCAAAGAGCAAGGCGGTCCGGTCTTTGCCATGCCGCGGTCAGGTCGGCCACTCGATCAGTTGCTGGTCCTGTTTCAGGCGCGCGCGCTGGTGCTGAGCAGCGGTGAAGATGTCTTCCAATCTGGGTGTGTCGATATCGAGCCCCGGCAGGGAGTACCGCGCTTCCATGAAAAACCGGTCCTCCTGCGGCGATTGAAGCCATGCGTGCCGCCACCATTCCAGCATGCGGTCTCGAGCGTCGGCCATGGCGCTGGAGGAGGGCAGCCGGTCGCTCTTCTTGAGGTTGATGTTGCCGCGGGCCGGCATCAGGTTCCAGAGATCATTGTTGCGCCAGCGCGCCCACGGAAAACAGTGGTCGATGTGCGGATCAGTTCGAATACGCGCCGCGGACCATACGCAGGTGAGCGCGAATCCGTCATCGCGCAACTGCATCGCCCTTTCGAGGGCGATGCTGGTGTCGTATCGGCTTTCGGACCATTCGAACGGATCCTTCGTCGCCTTATCGGCTCCGGATTCCCGGACCATTGCGGCGGATGGGCCGGTATTGGCCGCCCACCGCGCAGCACTGCGCAGATTTGCCGGCCCCTCCCACTTCGAAGTCAGCTGCCGCCATTCTCCTACGATGACCGGATCCAGCCAGCAGGCGAACTGACCGAGCGCCTGCCATAGCAATGCGGGAATCCTGAAGCGGCCGAACTGAGTAAGGTATTCGCGAGACAGGACGATGGGCCGGCCGGTCATTCTCGTACTGGAAAAACCGGATTCGAACAACTGCCGGTTGCCGGAAGCGGGGTACGTGATGTAGCGTACCGGCATCCGCTCGATATTCTCGCAGGCGTCGTTTATGGCGCGAGTAAGGATGACGGCCCGGTCCGAGTCAAACCTGGCGCCCAGCCGAAGGTCGGAAGGCGAGACGTTCCGCAGGCGGTAGAACGCTTTCCCTGCCCAGCCATATCCGCCCGGTCCCGAAGGGCGTTGAGGCAGTCGATGATGCAGGACCAGGGACAGATATTGCTTCAGCCAGTACAGACCGACGGCACCGAACGGGATTTCAACGTAGTCGTCCGTCCGATTGATGACCAGCCCCGGCGCCGTCTCGGCGAGTCGCACCAGGGTCCGAAGCAGTCCCAGCTTGTAGGTCGAAGATTTATTGTCGTTCACGATCACGTGACGCAGCAGCGGCAGGCTGCCGGTGCCATCGTCCGGCATGGCGAAGACCAGCGATTCCCAGTGTATGCCTGGGCGCGTCAGGTCCGGCTGCGTCGAGTGGCCGCGCAGCGCGATGGCTCGCCGGTTGGCAAATCCGATAAGTTCCTCTGCCGAAGTGTCATAGAACCCCCGGGCAGCGTTTTCTGCGGCGTCTCCGCCACGTCGCAGCGAAATCACCAGCAGCCCGGATGGATTGAGGAGTTCGGAAAGTATGCGGAATGCCCGTTCCCGGACTCCCGGCGCCACGTGCATCCACACGGCGCTCAGTAGAATCAGGTCGAACCGCCGACCGAGCGCACGCAGAACCCGCAGGTCCGGTAGCGCGTCGTTCATCCAGACCACTCGTGGATGGGAGCGTTCCGCGGCGAGGTTCCGCAACGCGCTCGGTTCTACCGCCACGACTTCCCAACCCCTGGCCGCAAGCCAGTTGGCATCACGTCCCGAACCAGCGCCGATGTCGCAGGCGAATCCGGGTTCTTCACGCAGGTGCGCCGGCGCCCAGTCTGCATGAACGTTGGCAGGGTCTACCCCGTCATACTGGGTGACGAGGGCGTCGGCGTTGAGGTCGTAGTAGCTGGTGCTGCTCATGCGGATTGCCAGGACCGTTGCGGATAGCCAGGCCTGTCGCGTGTTGCCAGGATAGGCGTGGTTGGACTTTTTGGCGTTTCCCCGCTTCATGCGGGCGGGAATTCATCCTTGCCGGGAACCCTGCACGCGCACGGTACACTCGCGGGAAAACGGTTGAAAATCCCATGTCGAAGCCATAATCTATGATCATGCCATGATAGTCGTAAGGCGCGTGATGTCAAGCAATCCAACGCGCCTGCCAATGTGCCTGCCAACCGCGACTGCCGCCAGTGATTGCCTGATGTGTCCTGTGTACGTACCAGCCGACAGGAGATAACCGTGATTTCCAAACGCATACTTCCAGGCGAGCGTCTCGACGACGCCGGAATGGAAGCGATTCTCGAGGATTTCCACCGGGACGGCTACGCCCTCATCCCCGGGGTGCTTACCCGGGATGAAATCGACGCGCTCCGCGAAGTCACGGACCGCTGTTTCAACGATCCTGTGCTCGCGGGTACCGATTACGTAAGCGGGCGGGGGGACGGTTTCGTACTGCGGAACACGCTGGAACTGGACGCGGTGTTCGTGGACATGCTGATCCGGGAACCGATCCTGAGTCTGGCCGAGGCGGTCGTTGGAGAGGACTGCAAGTTCTGTGGACAGAACGTGATCCGGAACGCGCCTGGCCAGGCGATCGATCGATGGCACGTGGACGACCGGGTGGAGTTTCCGCTGCCGGACGACGTGCCGTGCCACGACCCCCGCATCCGCATGCCGGTGCAGTGGTTCACGATTCAGATGGCCCTGACCGATATCGACACGGTCGAGGACGGCCCGACGCAGTTCGTTCCCGGCAGCCAGTATTCGGGCAGAGATCCCAACAGCCAGGAGAACCCCGAGTTCGAGGGGCGCGGTCCAGTTTCAGCCTTCTGCAAGGCGGGAGACGTCTACCTGCAGAACAACCAGTGCTGGCACCGCGGGGCGCCGGTCACGTCCAACCGCATGCGCTACGTTTTTCAGTCCCAGTATGCCGCCCACTGGGCCCACAGGCGGTTTTCCGAGTACAACCACGTGCCCGTGCCGCCCACGGTGCTCAGCCGGGCGTCCGGCCGGTTGCGCGGGGTGCTGGGCGTGTGACGTAGCGAACTCCGGTCCAGCCCCGACATCGACCGGGTATGCTTAGTGGCTTAGTGCACGATGGTCTCGAACCGCGCGGGCAGCGCCACCTCGAGGAGCTCGAGGTCGGCCGAGCGGTCCGTGAGGGATGTTTTTGTGTGCGGCGGAATGACGTAGGCGTCCCCCGCCTCCAGCCGGTGCGCGCCCTGGCTTTCCCCGTTCAGCGTGACTTCCCCTTCCATGACGAAGGTGAAGAGGATGTCGCCCGTGTGGCTCGTGACCTGCTCGCCGCCGCTATCTCCCGCACCGTCGCTCCTCGCACCGCCGCTCCTCACGCCGTCGGTTGAACGGTCGTTCGCGCCACCGGTCACCCGGGCGACCTGCACCGAGGCCACACCGCCCGTTGCTTCTCCGATGCCCGTTTCCCTCGCCTCGAATCCCGCCAGTCTCCACGGTTCCCACACCGCGTCCTTGAGCTGGTGACGGCAGAACGTCTGCCCGCCGAAAACGCGATCGGGATTCAACACCTGGGTCGGCAACTCGACCTCGTGATCGATGGTGGTCACGTGGTCGGCCGGTACGCCGATCTCGATGACCTGCAGGTTCTCGGACGATTCGAGCACCCGGTGCCGGATCTCCGGGGGCTGAATGACGCAGTCGCCGGCCTTCAGCATGAAGGGCGGGCCCTGGTCCTCGTAGACTAGTTTCACCTCGCCCCGGTAACAGAAGATCAACTGGAATCCCACAGTGTGGTAGTGCACGACGTCGGGAACCGGTCCGGCGTCGGGTATCCGGATGTGGGAGGCGATGATGCTCCCACCGAGGCGGCCGGGCACCAGGTCGCGGTAGTGCATGCCGGCTCGGCCGATCACCCAGGGCGTGTTGTCCTTGAGGCGCCGTACGAGAAAGGCATGTTCCGTCGGCGGGATCTCAAGCGGCGGATCGGCCTGTACGATCTCGACCCGGGTTCCGTTCGGCGCGGTGAGTTCGGTCTGTCCGCCGGCCAGGACGGCCGGATCGCGGCACAGGATCCGTAACGTGCCCGGCGGTTCGGACGCATCCTGCTCCAGGCGGATGGTGAGTCCGTGGCCGGAGAGCACCGAGACCGTCGGGTAGTCGGCCGGATAGATCTTGTCCATGCGGAACCCGAGGGTTTTCATGAAGAAGGCCAGGTCCGCGGTCAGGTCCGCGGTCGGCAACCGGATCTCGGCGCTCTGGATGTTGTCCGCCCGGTTAGTCTGTTTGTCGTCGTGCAGTTGCATATCGCCGGCTCCCTTAACCTTCGAAACGGTACTTCTCGACGACGTCCATGTTCAACTCCGTCCCCAGCCCGGGTTTCTCGGGGAGCCGGAAGTAGCCGCTTTCCACGACCGGCGGATCGGTCAGCAGGTCGTCGCGCCATGGGGCGTCCCACTTTTCGTCCACGAATTCGAGTACCAGGGCGTTGGGGATGTTGGCCATGACGTGCAGGCTCGCTGTCGTCGACAGTGCGCTGTTCGGATTGTGGGGCGAGACCTGCATGTAGTAGCTCTCGGCCATGGCGGCGATCTTCTTGGTCTCCATGATGCCGCCCGTGCGCACCACGTCGGGCATGATCATGTCCACCGCCTGGGCGGCGATCAGGTCCCGGAAGCCGAAGCGCGTGTACCGGCGCTCGCCCACGCACACGGGCACGTTGACGGACGCGGTCACTTTGGCCAGGGCGTCGATGTTCTCCGGGTGGACCGGCTCCTCGTAGAACAGCAGGCCGATTTCCTCCAGCCGGTTGCCGATGCGGATCGCGGCGCTCGTGGTGTACCGGCATCCCACGTCGGTGCAGATGTCCACCTCGTCGCCCACGGCCTCGCGGCACCGGCGCATGTGTTCCAGGGCGAGCTTCTCTTCCTTTAGCGTGATGGAGCGGGGCGAATCGATGCGTTCCCCTCTGACCAGCGGGTCGCCGGGGAAGTACGCCTTGATGGCGGTAACGCCCTTGGCGGCCAGCTCAGCGCATTCCTCCGGGTTGGACGCGTGGCTGTAGAACCGGATGCGGTCACGGCACGGTCCGCCGATGAGGTTGTAGATGGGCTGCCCGGTGACCTTGCCCACGATGTCCCACAGGGCGATCTCGATTCCGCTGACGGCCGCGATGACCGTGCCGGTCTGCCCGATCTGCTCCAGGGCATAGTACATGCGGTGGTACAGGTACTCAATGTGGAAGGGGTCCTCGCCGACGATGAGCTTGGCCAGTTCCTCCACGGCTTGGGCGATGATCGTGCCGCCCGGCCAGTTCGTGGCGTCCCCCAGACCCACGACGCCCTCGTCGGTATAGACCTGGACGAAGATCCACGGCGAGCCGATGTCCGTCGATTTGCGCCAGGACTCCACCAGGTGCACTTTCACATCGGTGATTTTCACGGATCTCCTCCGGCCGACATCTCGACCGCTTGTTTTCCCACAGCCATTCGGACCTCGGTGGGTGGGCCGGGTGCTCACCAGTATGCGTTCAGTCCCGCCGCAGGTGACTGAACTCCGGTTTAGGCCCACCTTCTTCCCGGTCCCACTGCCAGAGTTCCGTATACGGCGACTGGGCCTGAAATCCGAAGATGACCGGTCCGTCTTCGCCCGCCCGTTCCAGCACGTCGGGTTTCACCACGCGGGCCATTTCGTACTCGCACTTGGTCCAGCGCCTCCGCCACGGACTCAACACCGCGTAGCGCGTTTCATCGGTCCGGTTCTTCGTCGTGCCGTGCCAGGTGTTCACATCGAAGAGCACCAGCGATCCCTCCGGGGCGACGGCGGTCCGGGCGTTGTCGTAGGCCGAGTCGGGTACGTCCAGATACTCGTAACGGTGGCTTCCCGGGACGAATTCGGTGGCGCCGTTGGTTTCGGTGAAGGGGCTCAGGCAGAAGATCGTGTTCAAGGCGATCGAATGGCTCGTGATCCGCCGCCCCTCGTCGGCATCCGGCATGGATGCGTCCCGGTTGTGACCGGTGATGCCGCTGTCGGAATGCAGGCCGCGGCCGCCCTCACCGGGCATCACAACCGACCCGTACACGGCGCTCAGGAGCGCGTCGGTACCGAGAAAGTGTCGGATCAGCCGCAGGTGATCGGGTAACTGGTAGAACCGCTCGAATACCCGTGCCTTGTTGAAGAGCCACTCGAAACTTCCCCGTTCCCGATCGGGATAACGGGTTTCCAGCTCCTTACGCGCTTCGGCGCACTCCTCCGAGGTCAACTGGTCCGTCAGGATGGTGTATCCTTCGACCTTCATGTCCAGCACATGGGCTTGAAAGGATTTCTCTGTCATGGTTTGAGTTCGGCTTTCATAGGATGTTTCATGGATTAGTGCCCGGCCCTTGCCGTCTACTCAAACTTACCGTCCGGCCAGGTCGCCGCCCGGCTGGTCGATCATCGCAGGCCGATCAGCGCCCGGTCAGGTCGTCGCCCAGGTCGGTCGCGTCCACCTTGCCCTTTTCCAGGCTCACGCCTACGACGAAGAGCTCGAGGTCCTCGTCCGTGTGGTTGTAGATACCATGGGCGCTCCCGATCATGTTGGGGACGGCGTCCCCACGTTCGACCTCCTCAGTCTCGTCGTTCACGGTGATCCGGCCCCGGCCGTCCATGATTATATAGGCTTCCTCCACGAGATCGTGCCGGTGGTAGCCTACGGAAGTGCCCGGCGGCAGCAGGATGTGGCAGAGATACTCGAAATTGGTCTGGAAGTCCCGGCTTCCCCAGATCTGCCGGTACAGCACCTCGCCGCAGCCCCCGTGGTGCCGGCGCGGCTTAAGCAGGGAACGGTCGAACCGGCCGATGGGCAGGCGGTCGGTGGATTCCAGCTCGACCCCGATACGCGGGTCGTTGAAATCCTCGTGCTTCGGTTCGCGGACCGTATCCACGCAGTGGAAATTGAAGAACCAGGTGTCCCGGTCCGTGTGGTTGTATATACCGTGAGACTCGCCCGAGCGCAGGGGCACCGCGGCGCCGCCCACGACTTCAGCCGTGCGGCCGTTGTGGGTGAATTGCGCGGCGTTGTCGATAGTGACGAAGATCTCTTCCGCGTAGGTGTGGCTGTGTTGGCCGATGCCGCTGCCGGGCGGGAAGATCACCGAGTGAATGAACGTCCAGGGCGATTGGAAGTCCCGTTCGCTGAAACCGGGGTTGAAGTAGCTTGCCGCGGCGCCGCCGTGGCTGACGCCCAGGTGCATCTCTTCACGCCTGGTATGGGTTATCCGCATGTGGTCCGCTCCGGACACCCGAAGATGTCCTCACCCGTGGGGGACGTCAGTACGAACTTCCGAGGGCGACGACTTTCAAGGGCATCAACCCCAAAGGGCAACAACCTCAAAGCGCGACTTCCTCGACGGGCTGCGTACCGGTCTCGTAGGACGGTCGCCACCGGTCGTGGACCATGGACTCATCCTCGCTCAGCCCACACAGCCAGTTCCAGGTGTGGATGCGGCGCCTCAGGTCCCGGTAGGATTCCACCCCGCTGGTGTAAGGCGCGGCCGGACGATCGCGATACTCGGGGATTTCATCCGAATCGATCAACCAGTCGCGCCGGGGCGGCCCGTTGCGGAAGTAGGAGAACTTGATCATGCTGCGGGGCTTGTGATTGAGCTTTGGGCCGGCCCGGTGCCAGATGCCGTAACGGGTAATGGCCACAGTGCCGGCTTTCACGACGAGCGAAAGCTGGCCCATTAGATCGCCGTAGTGGGCCAGGGCGTCGCGGTTGACCGCCCGGCAGTGAGAACCGGGCAGGATCATGGTCGGTCCGTCTTCGATATTCACGTCCTGGGGATAATAGTAGCACTGGAGTTCGTTGAACTCGTAGCCCAGGCCGGATATGCCGTCCGAGTGCCAGTCCTGTCCCGCGACCGGCTGGTCTATGAGATGGTGATGGCCTCCCGTGGGCATCAGGAAGTTGGGACCGAGCAGCGAACGGATCACGCCGGCCAACCGGGGATGGAGCAGGACCTCGCGGATGAAATCGGGCGATCCGACCGTTTCCTTTGCGGGGCCTTGCTTGATGTCGCGGCACCGCTCGTTGAAATCGGCATCCACCATCTCGTCGAGCACCACGTATCCATTGGCTACAAAATCCATCACGTCGTCATCGGTCATCGTCGGTCTGATCTCCGCCATGGCAGCGCCTCCTCAGTTCCACTTCTCGAGTATGAAATCGAAACCCACGTAGTCGTTTTCAAGGTCTTTGTATTCGTAAAGCTTATGGATGGGGTACTGCACCACGCGCCACCCGTCGGCGATGGCCTCCAGCACGGACTCGTAGGGAGGTTCGTCGCCCGGCAGCTTAAGTTCCGGTCCCTCGCCCGGAACGAACACCGCCCAGCCTACGATTCCGGATCGCATGTTGATCGACCGTGCCGTCAGGTACATGATCTTCGGACGGGACGGGTTTTCCAGGAGTGCTTCCAGCTGATCCAGGTCCCCGCCATTCAGCCCCTTGCCCTCCAGTTTCTTCCTGCTTTCGGCGATCCACTGCTTAATTTCCGATTGCATTCGCAAGGTACCTTTCACCGCGTCTTCGCGCGGGGAACACAGATGAAATAGGTGAGGAGTATGGATGACTGATGATTGGGCCTATACCCTGGCTCTTGCAATGGTATACGGGTTACGTGTACCGTGTCAAGCAGGATCGAACGTTCTGAATCGATGCGGTTCGGCCATGAAAGCCACAGGTCTTGACAGCATCCGGCACGCCGCTTAAGTTCACGCCTATGTCCAATGCCCACCCTCTGAATGCCCAGCAGGTCGCCCACTTCAAGTACTGCGGGGCAGCGGGAGGCCCTCGCCGGCATGAATCTGTAAGCAGGTCGCCCCG
>JAPOYX010000018.1:13970-61798 GCA_026706345.1 Gemmatimonadota bacterium
CTAGAGGTCTGGCGGCGGCAGATCTGGCGGGCACTCGATGGCTGCCTGGAGGACCCCGCGACCTGGCCCCGGGAGACGAGCGGTCTCGACGGATACGAATACGATCCGCCCGAATCGGCTCTCGTCCACCATCCGCACATGATGTCGATCATCGATCAGCTCAGCGGGGGACACTTCGTCGCGGGCGACGGCATCCCCATCATTCGCTGGCCGGAACCTGAACGGACGTTCGAAATCCCCCAAACGGGCCATATCGACGCCTACGGGGGGCGCTGGCTGCCCTTCATGATCGGCGCGACGACCTATCTATACGACGTGGAACCCGGCGGCGGCGCTCTGATCTACTGGCCGGGAAGCCACCACGCCGCCCATCGGTATTTCCTGGATCATCCCTCGCATGTCGACGGGAGTTTCCTGGAGATCGAGGGTTTCTCCTGGGACGTTTTCTGCGACAACCCGACCACCGGTGGCCGGGAGTTTACCGCGAAGGCCGGCGACGTGGTGCTCTGGCATTCCTATCTGACCCACAACGGATCGGAAAACACCAGCACCTCGCCGCGTTTTGCCCTGTTCGCCCGCTGGAACCACGAGAAACACCTGGAGCAGGACTTCAGATACGAGATACCCGAAGACCTGTGGAAATACTGGGCGATCTGAAGGGGAGAACCGGCTGGTTGCACGCCCACGTCGAAATCTCCCGCCGTTTCTTGCCGAGACAGGTTCCAACACAGAAGGATCTACGGACAAACCCATGCATCGAAGCCCCAGCTACCTGACCGAAGCACAACTGGAACAATTCTGGTCCGAAGGCTACCTCGTCCTGAAGGGAACGCTGGATGACGAAGTCGTCGACAGGGCGCGCGATTTCCTGCTGGACCTGATCCCGCGGGACCTGGTCATCCCGGACCACTACCACGCGAACCACGCCCGGTTCAAGCCCCATAATCCGGACGGAAACGGCAGTTTTTTTGAGCCTGCCATGCTGCCCCTGCTGCAGAACGAGGGGTTGTACGGCGCTGCCGTGGACATCCTGGAGACCGAGTTCATTCAGGTGTGGGACGGCTCGGCGGGGATTACGCTCCGAAACCGCGCCGTGGAAGGCAGGTTGCAGAACCTCCACCTCGACGCCGTGCCGAAGGGTCCGGAGGAACTGAACGAGGGTTTCCTGCGCACGGGAATCGGTATCGGGGGCTGTTACTACCTGAACAAGGTGGAAGACAACGGCGGCGGCATCCACGTCGTGCCCGGCGCGCCGAACCGGGTGCGGGAGATCATGCTCAACGAGCCGGACGGGCTTACGCGCAACGACGGCTGGGGTAAAATAACCGATTTCCCTGCGTCCATGGAGGTCACGGGCGACGCAGGAGACTACGTGCTCATGCACCACCTGATGCCGCACTCCGCAAGCGCCAATCACAACGCCTCGCCGAGGATCGCCCAGTTCACCCGCCTGCAACGCCTGACCGCAGAGGAAGCCCGCTTCGCTCCGGGTCCCGACCGGCCCCTGGATTCCGAGGCGCTTGCCGCGCTGACCCCGCTGGGCCGCAAGATGTTCCGCCTGGATCCATGGATCGGGTGACTTCCGGTGACGCAATCGGATCGGACGAACGCCAGTGCCGCGACCGGATCGGGTAACTTGAAGTGCCGAAACCGGATCGGATGAACGCCATGTCCCCTGAACCACCCCGGTCCCGGGGCGCTACGGCCATAACCCTGCGGGCCGGGATCATCGGGCTCGCGCTCTCCGCCGTAGTCGCCTTCTGGGGCCAGTTCTCCGCCGATCACGCCGGATACAACTATTCCACCTACGCCCATCTCCCCGCGGCGCTGCTGATCCCCTTCCTGATTCTGATCCTGGGCCCCCACGTCCTGCTCAGGAGACTTGCACCCCGGTACGCCCTGACGACCGGCGAGCTGATCGTGGTTTTCACCATGGGCCTCATCGGTTCGATGGTGCCCGACTGGGGCATGACGCGGTACCTGGTTTCCCTCATCACCGGACCCTTCTACCATGCGAGTCCCGAAAACCGCTGGGCGGAAACATTTTTCGACACGCTGCCCGCGTGGCTGGTGATCAGCGGAAAAACCGACGCGGTACGGGTTTTCTACGAGGGCGCCGCGCCGGGTTACCGGATCCCGTGGATGGCCTGGATCTCGCCCCTGCTGTGGTGGATGTCGTGTTTCGGCGCCCTGATGTGGACGGGCGCATGCATCGTGGTCATCCTCCGGAAGCAGTGGGTCAGCCACGAACGGCTGCGCTTTCCCCTGGGGGAGGTGGCGCTCAACCTGATGGGCGTAGGGAAGGACCCGAACGATCCGCCCATGGTCCGCACGACCGCCTTCCGGACCGGCGCCGGCCTGTCGCTGGCCGTCGTGTGCTGGAACATCGCCTCCTACTGGGATATCGTTACCGCTGTCCCCATCATGGGACCGGACCTGCTGCAATTGCAGGTCCATCCGTCGATACCGGAACTTCCCATCAGGCTGAACGTCTTCGTATTCTGCTTCGCCTTCTTCATCAATGCCGAGATCCTGTTCAGCCTGTGCTTCTTCCTGCTGTTCACCACGCTGCAGCGGGGCGTACTGAACATGCTCGGAATCACGGCGGCGACGACCATGTCGCCGACCGGGCTCGTGGGCACCCAGTCCATCGGCGCCCTGATCGCCCTGGTGATCTGGGGACTGTGGATGGCGCGCCGGCACCTGGCCTCGGTGGGCCGGCGGGCGTTCAGAAGGGATCCGTCGGTAGATGACAGCGGGGAGTTTTTCTCGTACCGGGTGGCGATTTTCGGCCTGCTCTTCGGCCTGCTCTACCTGCTGGCTTGGCTCTACAGCATCGGCATGTCGCTGCCGGTCAGCCTGGTCCTCCTGGCCGTCCTCTTCACCATCTACCTCGGCATGGCCCGGATCGTAGCGGAGGCGGGACTGGTCGCCATGGACCTGCCGGTGAATGCCAACAACTTCACGGGGGGAATCATCGGCGCGGACAACCTGGATCCGTCCACGATCACCGCCCTGGGCATGACGAACGCCTTCGCCCGGAACTGGCGGACTTTCACGATGATCGGGTTGTCCCACGCCGCGTACCTGCAGCGCTGGATGGGGCCGGCCACCCGGCACCTCTTCCTCTGGGTCTGCCTGGCTTTCGCCGTCAGTGTCGTTACTTCCCTCTACTACTATATCAGCGCGGGTTATGCCGTCGGCGCCGACAACCTCCTGTCCAAGCCCGGCGACCTGGTTCCCTTCTTCTACAACACGATCATGACCTGGAACAGCAGTGTAAGCAGTGTATCGGGCCTCGAACTGATCTTCTTCGGGAACGGCATCGTCCTGTACATGCTGATGATCCTCGGACGCTTCCTGTTCCTCTGGTGGCCGCTCCATCCCATCGGCCTGGTCGCCGTGGCCGCGGACACCGTGCGGTTCATGTTCCTGCCCTTCTTCCTGGCCTGGCTCATCCAGGTGATCCTGCTGCGCCTGGGAGGCGGGGCGCTTTACCGCAGGGCGCAGCCCCTCTTTCTCGGCATTCTGGTGGGTTACGTCGTGGGCATGGCCCTTTCGTTCCTGGTGGACAGCCTGTGGTTTCCGGCGGCGCCGCACCAGTTCGAGTCGTTCATCAACTGAATCGTGTGAGACATGTGCTCGGAAACGCACGAGCGCGTCCGGAGCCGAGCTCGTTCACGAGCGCGTCCGGAGCGGTGCAAGTCAGTGACTAACCGAAACTCAACCCAGAGGGAATCATGACAAGGACCAGGCGTCCCAACCTCCTGTTCATCATGGACGACCAGCACCGCCATGACTACCTGTCCACCGCGGGCGCGTCGTTCGTACGCACACCGAACCTGGACCGGCTGGCGGAACGCGGGATCCGGTTTACCCAATGCATCACCAACGCGCCCGTCTGCGCCCCGGCGCGCATCGGCCTGGCCAGCGGACTCCAGCCCGCGCGGCTGGGCTGCCTGGACAACAACTGCTATCTGCCCCGCCATGTCACGCCATATTATGCCCGGTTGCAGGACGCGGGATACCGGGTCGGATGCGTGGGGAAGCTCGACCTGGCCAAGCCGGATCCCTACAATGGCCGCCGCGGCGACCGGCCCCGGGTCTTCGGATGGGGATTCACCCATCCCGTGGAATGCGAGGGCAAGATGCACGCGGGCATGGCGGACGAACCGAGAGGTCCGTACGGGTTCTGGCTGCAGGATCAGGGGCTTTTTGATCGTTTCAGGGAGGACTACGCGGCCCGGGGAGCACGGGGCTGGATCGAGGGCGCGTCCCATGACTCGGTGCTTCCGGAAGAGGCTTTCGAGGACGTTTATATCGGCCGCCGCGCCACGGAGTGGATCGACAGCGTGCCCGACGATTACCCGTGGCATCTCTTTGTCAGTTTCGTCGGGCCCCACGACCCCTTCGATCCGCCCACGACATACGCCGACCGGTACCGTGACGCGGCCGTACCACCGGCCGTTCGCAGCGGGTCCGAAGGGAAACCGGGCTGGGTCAACGCCCGCCGGCGCAACCTCTCCGATGACGAAGTCGCGGTTACGCGCCGGCAGTACTGTGCATCTATCGAAGCGATCGACGACCAGGTGGGCCGGATTATAGCGGCCGTGGAACGGCGGGGCATGGGAGCGGACACCTTCATCATTTTCGCCAGCGACCACGGCGAGATGCTGGGTGACCACGGCCTGTACACCAAGTCCGTACCCTACGAGGCGGCCCTGCGGGTACCACTCGTTGCCGCCGGACCGGGCATACCGGGCGGGCGGACTTCCGACGCCCTCGTGGAACTGATCGATGTCAATCCGACGCTATGCGCCCTCGCGGTCCTGCCCGCCCAGGAAGGACTCGACGCGAGAGATTTCAGCGCCGTCCTGGCGGGGGAGCGGTCGATCCATCGCCAGGAGGGAGCGAGTGCGTTGCGCGAATTCAGGCTGGTCCGCACCGCGGAGCACAAGCTTGTCGTGCATCACACGGGCGAAGTCGAACTATACGATCTGGTAAACGATCCCGACGAGCAGAAGAACGTGGCGGCCGATCGGCCGGATACGGTCCGGGATCTGCGGCGCAGGCTGCGCCAGCGGTTTCACTTCCCGCCCTGACCCTGCCGCCTGGCGCCTGATCCTGCCGACCGCGTCCGTCTGGCCGTTTGGTCCTGACCGTGGCGCTAAGTGCCGGCCAGGCCGTTTGGCGGCTGACCCTGCCGCCTGGTGCTGGTAGTGCCGCCTAGGGCCGTCCTGGCCGTCCGGGCTGGCCATAAGGCGCGCCGTCGGGCGAGGCGTGCTGCGGCGAAACGATCGACCGCCGCTCGGGGGTCAGGCGGTCCAGCAGTTCGGGGGACGCCTGGTATCCGTGGCGGAAGTTGCCCCAGGAAGGACCGTACCGGTACACCACGATGCGTCGCGTGCCCGCGTTCCGCCGCATGGCCGATCCGTGGGAGATGCCGTCCACGAAGAGCAGGGCGTCGCCGGCCTCCATGAAGAGTTCCACGGACGCGGCGATGCCTTCCACGGAGGCGCCCTTCGGTTTCATGGCGTGCCGGGCGAAATCGGGATGGGTGAAGTTGGACTTGTGGCTGCCGGGTATGACCATGGTGCCGCCATCCCCTGGACCGATGTCGGTAAGGGCCATCAGCACGTTGATCTGTCCGCACATGAACCGGCCGCCGTGGTATCGGAAACCATTGCGCAGGATGGGCGGGAATCCGCCGGAATGCAGGCCGATCGCCTCGCCCGGTTCCCGGAAATTGGCGAAGTTTTCGTCGATGAACAGTGGTCCGTGGGCGTAGTCGAACGTGCCTTCGCCACCCACGAAAAGCTTGAGTTTTTCGATCCAGGAAGGATGGTCGATCAGGGCCTCGAAGGGGGCGCCCGCCTCGTAGATCTGCTGCAGGTTCAGGCCGTCCACGGTGCCGTAGGTATGGGCGTGGACGTATCCGTGCCATTCGCCCGGCGACAGCGGCGGAATTTCGTCCAGACAGGCGTTCAGTTCCGATACTTCGGAACGGGTAAGAGCCTGCTTGAGGTGAATAAAACCCTGCAGGTCGAACAGGTAAATCTCGAGATCGCTTGGTTTGCTCATGATCGGTGAGGGCCAGAACGTGAAATCCGGTTGATTTGCGGCCGGCGATTCGTTACTCTCTTGACCGGCAATATAGTTCGCCAGCCGTCGGTACACAACCCCAATCACCCCGGCCATCGCGTCGTTGCCGGCGACGGTTCCATGCCATTCCGAAACGCCCGCGTTTACAGGACGAGGTAACCTGGATGAAGGCTGCTTCACCGCCCAATGTGCTGATCGTGCTGAGTGATCAACTGCGGCGGCGGGCCCTGTCCACCTACGGCGATCCGAACATCGTCACCCCGCACGTCGACGCCCTGGCCGACCGGGGCGTGCGTTTCGACAACGCCAGTTCGACCTGCCCCATATGCGTTCCCTTCCGCTTTACCTTCATGACGGGACTGTACGCCCACGACCGGAAGGTCCCCGCGATCGAGTACCGGATGTCGCCGGCGGAGCGGACCCTGGCCGACGAATTCAACGAGGCGGGCTACGAGACGATCTACACGGGTAAATGGCATCTCGATGGCGGCCACGGTCGCATGGGGTCCGCAGTCCAGTGCGGCAGGACGGCCGTAAAGAAGGCGTACCGGGGCCGCTGGCAGAAATGGCTCGGTTTCGAACTCAGAAACGGCCCTTTCGACACCTATTACTTCGAGGACGATGACCCCGTGCCCAAGCCTGTCGAAGGATACCAGACCGACGGGCTCTTCGACCTCGGCATGAACTACCTGGAGCACCGGGACCCGTCCCGACCGTTCTGCATGGTGATTTCCGTCGAACCGCCTCACGATCCCTTCGAGGCGCCGGAGACGCTTCAGCGGACCTGGGAGGCGATGGACATCGTGCTGCCGCCCAACGTCGAAGCCGCCGACCCCGAGACCATGGAACGGATCATGCTCAATCGGAAGCAGTACTACGCCATGGTCGAGAACCTGGACTGGAACATGGGCCGTCTCGGCGCCTTCCTGTTGCGTACCGGGCTGCATGGAGAGACTGTCGTCCTGTTCATGTCGGACCATGGAGAACTCGGCGGCGCCCACGGGCTTCGGGGAAAGCAGTGGCCCTACGAGGAGTCTACGGGGATTCCGCTCATCGTGGCCGATCCCAGGCACCCGGACCGGGCCGGCTCCGTGGTCGAGGAGCCGGTTTCCACCGAGGACCTGTTTCCCACCATTTTGGGCCTGGCCGGCCTGAAGCCGCGGGACGCCCTGCCCGGCGAGAACCTGGCCCCGCTGATACACGGCAACACCGGCCGGTTGGATCGGGAAGGCGTCCAGCTGGAATTCGTGGCGGAGCAGCGGAAGGGCGTGGCCTTCCATGATTGGGTGTGGCGCGGGTTCCGGTCCACCCGGTACAAGTACACCGTCCGCGGGGACAACCACGGCGGCGTTCCCTGGCAGTTTTTCGACCTGGCGAATGACCCGTGGGAACAGCGGAATCTCATCGACGATCCCGCGTATCGGGCGGAGATCACCCGGCACCACTACCTCCTTCGGCAGCGGATGAAGGAAACCGATGACCACTTCGTCCTTCTTCCGGCGTACGGCCGGGAGGGCCTGAATACCTGGGATTGAACACCAGAGGAAAACGAAGGCTCCATGTCCGTATCCAGCGAGACCCCACCGCAAGCCGGCGAAACCGGGCGCGGAGGCCCGGCACCCACGTTAACTTCGGGACTCACGCGCAGAGCGCTGCTGATCGGCGTGGTGATGTCCGTCTTGCTGAACATCTGGACGCTCCACGCGGCGTATGTTACCGGGTCGTCCTACATCAGTCTGACCCACCTGCCTGTCGCCGCGTTGTTCCCCTTCTTGCTGGTCCTGCTTGTCCTCAACCCCCTGATGAGGGCCTTCCAGCCGGCCTGGGTGCTGAACCGGAATGAACTCATCGTCGTTTTCTTCCTGGTCTTCACAGCGTCCACCATACCTGCCTGGCCCTTCAGTTCCTACTGGATCTCGGCCATCACCGCGCCCCATTACTACGCCACGCCGGAGAACCAGTGGGCGGAGCTGTTCTTCCAGCACCTGCCTTCGTGGCTCATCGTGGCCAACGAAGATCGGGCCATTTCGTGGTTTTTCGAAGGCGTGCCCGAGAGCAGTCCCTCGTTTCTCGGACTCATCCGGAACGCCTGGATGATTCCGCTCTTCTGGTGGATCACCTTCTTCCTCGCGATCTTCGTGGTCGGCGCCTCGGCCATGGTCATGCTGCGTAAGCAGTGGGTCGAACACGAAAGGCTGACCTTCCCGCTCGCCCAGATTCCGTTGATCCTGATCGAGGAGGGGACGGGCCGCGGGGCCTTTCCGGCCGTGATGCAGTCGAAACTGTTCTGGTATGGCTTCGGCATCACGCTGTTCATTTTCCTGTGGAACATTGTCGGATTCTTCAACTGGGTCAGTTCGATCCCCATCGGGCCGCTGCACAATTTCCCCCTCGTCCTCGCCCGGTCTTTCCCCGCCATACCCATCCGGTTCAATTTCCTGGTGGCCGGCGTCGGGTACTTCACCAACCTGAACGTCCTGTTCAGCATATGGGTCTTTTTCGTCATCATGATCATCCAGCAGGGCATCATGATCCGCCTCGGCGTGCCCCAGGCCTTTGCGGTCGTCAAGTCGCAGCATTCCGGCGGCTTTCTCATCTTCTCCCTGTTCGCCCTCTGGGCCGCGCGACGCCACCTGAAGGATGTGTTCATGAAGGCGATCGGAAAGGCGCCACACGTAGACGATTCGCGGGAGTTCTTCTCCTATCGCATGGCCGCGCTGGGCGTCCTGGGCGGCGTCACCTACATCGTGTGCTGGCTGTACGCGACGGGGATGTCCCTGGGTATCATCGCGTTCATGATGGGGTCGCTGCTGCTTATGTTCGTGGGCGTTACCCGCATCGTGGCGGAAACGGGCATCGTGTTCCTGGACCTGCCCTTCGAGACCCACGATTTTACCGTGGCCGTCATCGGATCCGGCAGCATTGACACCCGGAATCTGACCAACCTGGCCATCGGGAACGCCTACGCCCGAAACTGGCGGACGCTCGGCATGTGCTCCATGGGGCATATCGCGAAGGTGGACGATGAGATGGGCGGTACGGGAAAGGGTTCCTTCAAGACGATCACCGCGGTGCTGGCCTTGAGCATCGTCGTGGCGGTGGCTTACACCGTGTACCTGGGATACACGCACAGCGGGGCGTCGAACTTCCTAGAACCCGCCTTCAACACGGGGAGCAAGCTACCCTATGACAATCTGGTAAAATGGATCAACAACGAACAGGCGATCACGGGAACGGAATTCTGGTTCATGGCCATCGGCGGCCTGGTGACCGCGCTGCTGATCCAGGCTCACCACCGGTTTACCTGGTGGTCGCTACATCCCATCGGGTTCGCCGTGGTCATGACGCCGGGCATGGTCAGTTCCGTGTTTTCCATCTTCGTGGTCTGGTTCGTGAAGGCCCTGTTGCTCAAGGTGGGCGGCATCCAGCTGTACCGCAAGGCGATCCCCGCCGTCCTGGGCATGCTGGTCGCCTTCGTGCTCGGCGTGTTTCTGTCCTACGTGGCGGACTGGATATGGTTTCCGCAGGCCGGCCACCCCGTCCAGACCTGGTGACCGGGTTGGCGTGTATCTACTTCGGAAGATAGTACCTGGAGGATGAAGTGTCGGAAGAACAGGATCCACAAGAGGTGCTGGACCGTATCCTGGAAAATGACGGCCGCTATCCCCGGAGGGCTTATCTCTTCGTCATGGAGGCGGTATCGTATACGGTGGAGAAACTGACCGTCCGCAGGCACATTACAGGGAAGGAACTTTCCCTGGGCATCCGGGACTTTGCGATCGAACGGTTCGGCATCGCGGCGAAACTGGTATTCGAAGAGTGGAACATCACGAAGACCCGCCACTTCGGCGATATCGTCTTCAGCCTGGTCAACGAAGGACTGCTTCGAAAAACCGAAGAGGACGCCATCGAGGATTTCGACGAGGTCTTCGACTTTGCCACCGCGTTCGAGACCGAATTCCAGCTCGACGTGGAGTCGAAGCAAGACTGAAAGCCGTGCCCTATTGCCTGTATTCCGCCGCGCGGAAGCCGGAGTTGCACATTCACATTCTTCCCGGGCACCGGGCCGGTGTACTTCCCCGGCTTTCCCGCGCGTCACGGGTGGCCTTTAAGCCCTGCGGACCGTACGCTGTCTTCTTCCGTAGGCGCGTTTGGGGGCGGCGTCCTTCTGGGCGGCGTCCTTCTGATCGGCGTTCTTCTGATCGGCCCCGTTTCCGGATTTTACATCGTCACTCCGGGGAACCTTGCCTTCTGCGGGTTGCCCTGCCGGTTCCGCCGTGGCTTCGGGCTGGTCACCGGCTGAAGGCTGGGTCGCGGTTTTGGTCTTTTTCTTCCTGGTTTCAGCAGCGGGTTTCTCCGTCTTTTCGCTGTTATCGCTGACTGAAGCAGACTTGTCCACGGCTTCGGAATCGTCGCGTGACCCAGGAACGGTTTCTGCCGCTACGGCGGATGCATCTGCCTGATCAGACGCCGCGTCCTTTTTCGAGGCCGGATCTTTTCTCCTGCCGGACCTGCCGGTTCGGCCCGCCCTGCCCCCGCGACTGCTGCGCCGCCGTCCTGCGGCCTGGCCGTCCTTTTCGTCTGCGTCCCCAGTGGCCGCTTCCTGTCTGCTGCCGGTCTCCTGCTGGCTAACAGCCTCCTGCTGACCCGCCGCATCTTGTTGACTTGCTGTTTCCTGCCTGCTGGCGGCCTCCTGCTGTTCTGGAGTTTCCTGCCGGCCGTTTTCGCCGTCTGCGGAAGATGGAGCGCCGTTCGACTTTTCCCGCGTGCCCCGCCGGCTTCCGGACTGGCGAGATCTTCCCGACGCGCGTTGAGAACGGCTCGTGCCGGATCTCCGGGATGAGCGGGAAGCAGGTTGTTCCGCATCGGCCGCCACCGTCTCCTCGCCTGCGCCGCCGTTGGCCGCGGGGGGGAGGGAACGATAGTTGAGCCGGCCGGAAGCGGTTGGTACTGATCTGAGCTTGTTGATCACCCGCTTGGGAAAGACCATGCGCGCGGTAGTCAGCGGATTCCCCCACTGGCTGACGCGGAGGCTGCCTCCCAGGCTCACCAGCGCGTAGGCCGTTTCGAAGTCGAGTCCTTTGTCCTGCGTAATCCATTTCACCATCTCGGTGATCGCCAGGCGCGCCGCCTGGTCCACCGTGGACGCGGACGTAATGGTGATCCATTCGCCCTTCGATTCGACCCGGGGCCAGGAAAACCGGCCGCCCGGCAGCGTGTCCAACCGCAGGGTGACCTCCGCTTCGACTTCCACGCCGGAACCGGCGATCTGGCCGTCTCCCACGCAGGCCTTGACATCGCCCAGCGACAGCAGGGCGCCATTGACCTGGACGGGGAGGTATATCCGGGATCCCGTCGTGATCTCCAGGGTGTCCATGTTTCCACCGTGCCTGCCCGGGTAGACGGTTTCTATTTCCCCGTGCTTCGCGGCCACGCCCATGCTCCCGATCACCGGGCGAAGCGGCAGTTGGAGCCGGTCGTCCAGTTGAACCTGGTTTTCGTTGACTTCGAGGACGCGCACCTGCGGTTTCTGGATATCCTGCCCCGGGACGCCCGTCTCCGGCCGCACGGCGAACACGCCGCTTCCGGCCGTCTCGATCTGTTTCACGTGTATCGACAGTACATCGCCGATGTGGGCGTCTTCCACGTAGATGGGACCGGTTACCGGTATTCCGGCGGCCCGCTCGGCCTGGTCGGCCTGGTCGGCCCGGTCGGCGTCACTGTGCGATTCGGTTGCTTCCGAGAGAAGCCCCTGATAGCAGTCCTGTGTTTCCACGACGATCGTCTCGCCGCGGCTGACGGTAATGGCCGGTGAGACGTTCGGGCTGAATACCTGTTGAACCCGGTCTCTGGATACCCGTCTGGTCAGGCCTGCGTCTTCTGGCCCGCCTGGCCCGCCTGGCCCGCCTGGCCCGCCTGGCCCGCCTGGCCCGCCCGGCTTGCGTGTTCTGTCTGTCTTGGCCGTCTTGGCCGTCTTGGATGATCTGCGAAACAAAATAGCTGTTACCTCTCTTTTGGATAGGTTGGTGAATCCAACCGGAGCGGCTCAACCGAAGAGCTCGTCTCCATAGGCGAATATGGCGGGCGTTCCTCCCGTGTGCAGGAAGACGACGGAGTCGTCTCGCTGGAATCGCCCGTCTCTGATGTGGCCGGCCAGGCCGTCCATGGCCTTGGCCGTGTATACCGGGTCGAGTACGATGCCTTCGGTCTGCGCCACCAGGCGCATGGTTTCAAGGCTGGTGCGCGAAGGTTCGCCGAAATCCGGTTTCGCGAAATCGCACGTGACATCGAAATCTTCCGGTGTGAAAGTGAGTTTGAGTCCGATGACCGAGGCGCATTCGTTGGCCACGGGCGCGAGACGTTCCTGCATCTCCCGGTCGTCTCCCACCCAGTAGTTGAGCCCGACGGCCTTGAAACAGGCGGAGACGGCGCGCAGTCCGACCACCAGCCCGACGATGGTATAGATCATGGAACTCGTGTAGATGGCCCTTGGCGTAATGCCCCGCTGCGCCAGTTGTTCGCAAAGCTCGAGGGCGGCTTCCACGTAGGCCACGGCGCGCAGTATCGCGCCGTCGCTGCTCGTGTCGTAAGCCTTCGATCCCTTCGTTTCCAGTTCCTCGATCTGCTTTTTCAACTCGTCCTTCACGGTGAGGGGAAAGACGTACTTGATCTGGTCCGCCATGAGATGGTTGAGCAGCAGGTTGCCGGAAACGGGATAGGAACGATGGTCCCGCGGGATGACCACGATGGACTTCATGCCCAGCCGCGCGGCGGCGGCGGCGGTCTGCGCCGACTGGTTGGACTGGGAATCGGAGCCGTGAACCAGGTAGTCGCACCCGTTTTCGAGGGCGGGACCCAGCGAGAAGGTGAACTGGCGGGCCTTGTTGCCACCCATGGCCAGCCCGGTCATGTCGTCGCGTTTAACGAGGATTCGGGGGCCCCCGAGGGCCTCCCCGAGGCGAGGACAGTCCTGTAGCGGCGTGGGCAGGTGGGCCACCGGTGCTCGGGTGAACCTGCCCAGGAGGTGACGCAGTTCCTGCGCGGCGTCACGGTCGTACAACTTCAATATGGCTGCTCCAGCAGACGAGCGTCCGGGTTCCCCGTGGGAATCATCCGGCGCGTTCGCCTAATGACCGAATGCAGCGCCCTCGATCCGGGGGTCCGGAGCCCCCAGGCGGTAGCCGGTGTCGGGGTCCACCATGATGCTGTGGCCGTCCCCCTGGCGGTAGGATCCGCCCCCGAAGCCCCGGCTGCTGATGTCATGCCCCATCGCCTTCAAGGCGTCCAGTACTTCGCGTCCCACTCCGCCTTCGATGCGGAGTCGGTCCGGAAACCACTGGTGATGGATGCGCGGCGCGTTCACCGCTTCCTGCATATTCATGCCATGGTCGATGACATTCAGGATCAACTGCATGGTCGTATTGATGATCGTGCGTCCCCCCGGGCTGCCCACCACCAGGTACAGTTCGCCGTTCCGCGTGACGATGGTCGGGGACATAGAGCTCAACATGCGCTTGTTCGGTTCAATGAGATTGGGCGGCGTGCCGATCTGACCGGTGGGCCGGGTGATGCCCGGGTCCGGATTGAAGTCGCCCATCTCGTTGTTGGTCAACATGCCGGTGCCCGCGATCACGATGTGGGAGCCGTACCCGCCTTCCAGCGTGTAGGTGTTCGAAACGGCGTTTCCCCACTGATCGACCACGGAGTAGTGTGTCGTCTCGTCCGGCTCCGTGGCCAGCGTAAGCTCCGGCCCCACCTCCTCGCTCGGCGTGGCGAAGAAGGGGTCGACTTTCGACCGCTGCGCGGCCGCGTAGTCCTTTGAGGTGAGATGGCCTGGAATTTCCACGAAATCCGCGTCGCCGAGATACCGGGCCCGGTCGGCGTACGCGAGGCGCATGGCCTCGGCCATCACGTGAAGGGTACTGGACGAATTGTGCCCCATGCGGCCCAGGTCATAGCCCTCGAGAATATTGAGCATCATGGCCATGGTGATTCCGCCTGAACTCGGCGGCGGCATGGAGATCGTCTCGTAGATACCCCGGTAGACATTTCGGACAGGTTCGCGGATGATCGCCTGGTAGTTCGCCAGGTCGGTGCGGTCGATCATTCCGCCTCCTGCCTTCATGTCCTTTTCGATCAATTCGGCGGTTTTCCCCTTGTAGAACCCGTCATGGCCGTCCCGGGCGATGCGTTTCAGGGTCTCCGCCAGGTCCTTCTGAATCCACCGGTCACCCTCCTGCCAGTCCTTCCCGTCCGCCCGCATCATGGCCTTCTTGCTGGCGGGGATCTGGGAGAAAATGGCCTTGCGGCCGTTGAGGCCGCGGGCGATCCGGTCGGTGAGGATGAAACCGTTCTCGGCGAGTTCGATGGCGGGCTGGATGACCTCCGCCATGCTCATGGTACCGTATTTCTCCAGGGCCAGCGCGAATCCGGCCGGGGTGCCGGGCACGCCGATCGCCAGATGATGAATACGGTTGGTGTTCGGATGAAAGGTCGAACCGTCGGAGCGGGTAAAGGAAATGGCCGGATTCACGGCCCGGTTCCCGTCTTCGTCCAGGTACATCCTGGCATGAGCCTTGCCCGGCGCTTTTTCCCGGTAGTCGATCGCCACGGCCGTACCGTCGGCCAGGCGAATGATCATAAACCCGCCGCCGCCGATGTTGCCGGCGGACGGATGGGTGACTGCCAGGGCCAGCCCCAGTCCCACGGCGGCGTCGACGGCGTTACCGCCCTTCTTGAGGATATCCGCGGCGACCTGCGTGGCCAGGGGTTCCACGGCGACCGCCATGCCTTTCTTTCCGACTACCGGCTTGCGGGACGCCGCGCTTGCATCGTGAACCGCCGGGGACGAGATGAACAGGCCAAGCAGACCGCATACCGCAAACAGGGTGGTCAGGCGATGCTTCATTTATGTTAATCCTCTGCTCTTGTGTAGATACGGCGGGATGTTTCGTATTTGAAGAGAATCCGATAGACGACCTTACTGCACAAACGGATTCCGTGCCGGCTCTTCCGTACCGCCTGGAAACAGGCACAGGCAATAAAGGCGGGATTTCCGGTCAAGTCAAGGCCTATATGTATCTCCTGTCATAAGAAAGATCTCTTTACAGATACGCCCATCCCCCATCCTGTCTTCAGTTTTTCTCTGTTGATCCACCCTCATTGACTCCGTATATTCGAACGATGTTTCGAACGCGCGAAAACCACGGCTGAACTCATCCGCACGCCCCATCCACAGGTGCTCTTCATGCGTAAACACTACCGTCTGATGATCCCCGGTCCCATCGAAGTCAGTCCCGACGTACTGGCCCACATGAGTGATCCGCTCACCGCCCATTACGGCGACCGCTGGGTGGAAATCTGGCGCAAGACCGTATCCAATCTCCAGCGCGTGATCGGGACGGAAGGCGATGTTTTTCCGCTCGTGGGGTCGGGCCACACGGCCAACGACGTGGTCATGAACAGCCTGTTCAATCCGGGCGACCGGATTCTGACCCTGGACAACGGACTTTTCGGAAAGCGACTGGACGATCTCGCCCGGGCTTTCGGACTGGATTCGGTCGTGGTGGAAAAGCCCTGGGGCGTCCCCTTCGAAGCTTCGGACATCCACGAGGCGGCCGCCGGAAACCCCGGGCTGAAGGCCGTCTTCATGGTGCACGGGGAAACGTCGACGGGCGTGGCCAATCCGGTACACGAACTGGCTGCCGCCGCGCGGGAGCACGGCATGCTCGTCCTGGTGGATACCATCGCGTCCCTGGGTGGCGAGCAATACCTTATGGACGCCTGGGATGTCGACGTCACGGTATGCGCTTCCCAGAAGGCCCTGGGCGCGCCGCCGGGCCTGGCCCTCGTGGCCGTGAGCGACCGGGCCTGGGACGCCATGAAAGACCGGCGGGAACCCCGCGGGTTCATGGCCGACCTGCAGAACCTGCGTCACTTCGCCGAGACGCAGACCGATGTCCATCCCCATCCCGGAACGATGCCCGTCAACAACTTCGTCGCTTTGATCAGAAGCACGGACGATATCCTGGAAGAAGGACTCGAGGCCACCTGGACGCGGCACCGCAAGGTCGCCCGCGTGGTCCGGGAAGGCGTCCGCGCGATGGGGATGAAGGTCATGGCCGAGGAACGGGCCGCCTGCGTCAACATGACGGTCATCCTGTCGGAGGACCGGTTCAAGCCGACCGCCTTTTCCGATTTCATGAAGGCCGAGTACGGCATGCATGTCGGCCTGGGCCTGGGCGACTACGTGAACCGGTCGATACGCGTGGGCCACATGGCCCAGAACGCCAACCTGGAGGCCGTGACGCCCTTCCTGGTCGGCCTGGAGCAATACCTGCGCCGGCAGGGATTCGACGTGGCGCGCGGCGCGTGCCTGGCCGGGTTGGACTGATTACGGAGTGTGGCTGATCCGTTTGGCGGTTTTGTTGGAGGTTACTCGGAGGTTATTATGATCTACGAAGAACGCATCTACAAAATCATGCCCGGCCGCGTGCCGGACATCCTGAACCGGTTCACCGACCACGCCCTGCCTCTTTTCGAGAAGCACGGCATGAAACTGGTGGGCTTCTGGCAGACCGTGATCGGACCGAGCAACCACGAGCTCACCTACCTGCTGGCCTTCGAGGACGCAAACCATCGGGACCGCGCCTGGGCGGCATTCATGGCCGATCCCGCCTGGATCAAGGCCAAGGCCGACAGCGAAACGAACGGCGTGCTGGTGGCCGAGGTGGCCAACCGGATCCTCGCGCCGGCTCCCTTTTCTCCCCTGCAGTAGAACGTCCTTGCAGTAGATCGCCCCTGCAGTAGATTAGCATCAAAATGGCGAAAACACAGCGCTTGCGGAAGGAACTGCAGTTCTTCGAAGTCTACGCCGTCGCGACGGGCACCACGTTGAGCGCGGGCTTCTTCCTTTTGCCGGGCCTCGCGGCCATAGAGGCCGGTCCGTCCCTCGTGCTGGCCTATCTCCTGGCGACCCTCCCCCTTATTCCAGCCATGCTCTGTATCGTGGAACTTGCCACCGCCATGCCCCGCGCGGGCGGCGTGTACTACTTCGTCGACCGGTCCCTGGGACCTTACGCCGGACTGATCACGGGGATCGGGACCTGGCTGGCACTCATCCTCAAGGTCACCTTCGCCTTGGTGGGCATGGGCGCCTATATCGCCCTTTTCTTCCCGGGGCTGCCCCAACTGCCCGTGGCCTTGGCGCTGGCGGTGGCCCTCGGTGCGGTGAACTACTTCGGCGCCGCGAAGAGCGGCCGCCTACAGATCTACCTGGTGATGTGCCTGCTCCTTCTCTTGGCCGGTTTTATAGGCGGCGGAGTTCCGGCACTGGATTCCGTCGCGTTCGCGGGCCTCTTCGACGTTGAGGTCGCCACGCTCATGGGGACGGCGGGACTGGTCTACATCAGCTACGTGGGGGTGACCAAGGTCGCAAGTCTCGCTGAAGAAATTGAAAAACCGGAAAAGACCCTTCCCCGAGGCGTATTCCTTGCCCTGGCCACCGCCGTCCTGGTATACGGTCTCGGCACGGCGGTCATGGTGGGGGTCATTCCCACAGAACGCCTCGCGGGCGACCTGACACCGGCGGCGACGGCGGCCGGCATCCTGTACGGCTGGTGGGGAAGCCTGCTCCTCTCGTTGGCGGCCCTGCTCGCCTTCGTCTCCGTGGCGAACGCGGGCATCCTGAGCGCTTCCCGCTATCCGCTGGCGATGAGCCGCGACCGCCTGCTGCCCGTCGGAATGAGCCATTTAACCCCCCGGGGCGTACCGGTCCTCTCGCTGCTGGTTACGGTGGGAAGCATCGTCCTCATCCTGCTGACCCTGGACCCCGTGGGCATCGCCAAGCTGGCGAGTGCCTTTCAGCTGGCCGTCTTCGCCTTTGTGTGCCTCGCGGTCGTCGTGATGCGCGAGAGCGGAATCGCCGAATATGACCCGGGATACCGCTCGCCCTGGTACCCCTGGCTGCACATCGGGGGCATGGTATTGCCCTTCCTTTTGATCTGGCAGATGGGTTGGCCCGCCATCCTGTTCATCGTCGGATTCATCGCCGCCGGGACCCTGTGGTATTTTTATTACGCGCGGTTCAGAGCGGACCGTAACGGCGCGATCTACCACATCTTCGAGCGGCTCGGCCGGTTACGGTACCAGGGACTGGATCAGGAGCTGCGCGGGATCCTGAAGGAGAAGGGGCTCAGGGACGAAGATCCCTTCGAGGAAGTGATCGCGCGATCCCAGGTGATCGACATGGAAGAGGAAATCAGTTTCGACCGGTTGATCCGCATGTCGGCCGAGCGTCTCGAACCCCGCCTGGACATGCCGGCCGACGACATCGTCGTAGAACTGCTCAAGGGAAGCCGGATGGGCGCCACGCCGGTTGCGGGGAACGTGGCGATACCCCATTTCCGCGTATCCGGCCTGGGCCAACCCGAACTGATACTGATCCGCGGTTTCGGCGGTATCCACGTATCCTACCGGGACCCGGTGACCGAGTCCTCGGAAGATATCGTGGTGCAGGCCGTCTTCGTCCTGGTGAGTCCAGCGGAAAACCCGGCGATCCACCTGAGGATCCTCGCCCGGCTTGCCGAACGGGCAGACAACGACAACTTCAGCCTGATCTGGGACGCCGCCGTGGACGCGCATGCCCTGCGGGACATCTTCCTCCGCCATGACCGGTATATCACCGTTCCGGTGCTCAATGAATCTCCCACGGTCGACATGATCGGGAGGAGGTTGTTGGAAATGGACTTCCCCGATGGCTGCCGCATCCTGTGGATCCGCCACTTCGATGAGGTCCTTGTGCCCCAAGGGGATACCGTGCTCCAGCACGGTGATCTGCTGACCGTGATTGGCGAACCCGCGGCGCTGACCGCCTTAAGCCGGCGATACCAAGCCCAGGGCAAGTAGGGCGTTCTGAGGCGCGCGGGGCGTTCTAAGGCACATAGGGCGTTCTAAGGCACGTAGGGCGTTCCCGTCCGCCGCAGTTCCTTCGTTACCGCCATCTGGCAGGTCACGTAGGCCTGGGCGTCCGCGTTGCCGCGACGGTTCAGCAGGCCGGCGGCATAGCCCGGACGGGCGTCGGCGATGGTGCCGACGATGAGGTTGGCATACTCGACGGTGGTGTCGTACCGGTCCGCGATCAGGGCGTTCATTTCGCTCCAGGCGATCTTGACGGCTTCCTCCCAGTTATAACCCTGTCCGCTGGTCAGATACTCCTCCTGCGACTCCACGATCCTGGTCTTTTCCACGACCGGCGCGCTGCACGGAAATCCGGGCGATTTGTCCACCCGCATCGTGATCGTCGAATCGATCTCCACGCCCGTGCCCGTCAACTCGCCGTCCCCCATCCGGGCGTGCACGTCGCCCAGGGTCAGCAGTCCCCCCGGTTTCTGCGCGCAGATGTGGACCGTGCTGCCCGGCTGGATCGCGTTGAAATCCATGTTGCCCCCGGTGTCTATCTGGTGCGTGGCGACCGATTCCAGCATGACGACGCCAATCATGGGCCGGACCGGAACCACGAAATCGGGTGGGAAATGGACAAGCCCGTCCCGCACCGGCGCGATCAGGCGCAGGCTGCCCCAGTGGGGGCCGCCGTTGCGGTAGAAGCCGTAGGGTCCGACTTCCATGTCGATGATCTCCACGGACACCCAGTCGCCGGCCTCGATCCCTTCGATATGGAAGGGGCCGCACGGCCTTGAATGCCGGTAGGGGTCCACGTCCATCACCGCCCCGGCCCGCAAGTCCTTCTTGGCAAGATAGTCCTGGTCGTGGCCGCCGTAGGTCTCGACCTGTACCGTTTCTCCGAGTTGGAGCACGCCCCGGACCTCACCGTATGCCGGATCGTCCGGTCCGGAGAGATAGGGGGTGCGGGTGAACCGGCGCATGGGCGCTCCTTCCGTAGAGATGACGCTCCGTGGCGGGGCGTAATTGTTCGCTACGAGGTGTCTGCTTCAGGATGATTTATTGGGGGACGTCGAAAAACGCCATCTTTACGATACCCGCAAAGACGCCCCCTACAAGTAGAACCAATAGACTTGTCACCCACATTAAGATACCAAGGCGAGTGTTAACACTCTTCAGGGATGTTTCAATCGTAATCAGTCGGTCTCGAACACTGCCTTTTCTACGGAATATCTCTCCAAGAAGAAGATCGATATCTTTTTTTACTCTATCGATGTCAAATCGAGTCTCAGTGTCGAATCTGCGCTGCTCGCTCATAGTGGTCAATCCATTGTTTCAGGCTGATCGGGCCGTATGCCGGTATTTTAACGACAGGTATAATCGCATCTGATATTATAGTAACCGGGCTACCGTTACGTCGTAACACTTACACAGTCGCGATATAGTATGGACATCTCGCAAAATTCTTAGCAATACATATTTGAACGGTTACATTTCTGGGCCGATAATACAGAAAGCTATATATACTGGTCTTTATTCAATCCATCATTACATAACAGGCCCCAAACAGCGCCAAGCCCGTCGCCCATTTACGGAGAACCGCCCATGCGACTGACGAAAGAGCAACTGGCATTCATGGACACCTTCGGCTTCCTCGGTTTCCCCGGCTTGTTGAAGGACCGGATCGACGGGATCATCGAAGCGTTCGAGGCGGTGTGGACCGAACGCGGCGGCGGGCATGGCGGCAAGCCCCACGACGGGACGGCCAGGTCCTGCATCGTGCCCTTCATCGATCAGCATCCCGTGCTGTCCTCGCTGATCGACGACGCCCGCGTCAACGGCATCTTCGGCAGCCTCCTGGGCGAAGACTTCGTGTATCTGGGCAGCGACGGCAATTTCTACGTCAGCGATACCAACTGGCATTCGGACACGGACTGGTCGGGCAAGATGCGTGGCGCGCCGCCTCGGATATATTACAAGATGGCCTTCTACCTCGATCCGCTGACCCGGGAATCCGGCGCGCTGCGGGTGATCCCGGGCAGTCACCGATGGGGCGACGATTATGCCGACTCGCTGGAATCCCAGATCAGGAAATCGGGAGAAAATTGGGGTATCGGAGGCTGGGAGGTGCCGGCCGTGGCCCTCGAGACGCAGCCCGGCGACGTCGTCGTGTTCAACCAGAATACCAAGCACAGCGCCTGGGGCGGAGGTGACCGGCGCAGGATGTTTACGATCAACTGCACCGCCCGTTTCGCCGACAAAGACATGCAATTCCTGAAGAACGAGATCGCCGCCGCCGCGCGGTTCTGGCTCGACAGCGTCTACGGTGAAGCCATGCTGGAGACGGCCGGCCCGGCGCGCATGAAGCACCTGGAACAACCCCTTGCCCACCAGGATCATCTTGTGGAGGAAGTCCGCAAGGCCAAAGCGCGCATGGCGGAGCCGTCGCGGGGCTAATGCGCAGATGTCGGAGCCGTCGCGAGGCTAGTGTGCGCCCGCGCTGCCGGCGATCGCACGGTGGGGCGAGCATGCCGAATTGCTACCACTCCGGCGCCACGGTCGCGCTGCGTGCGCTTACCGCCAGTCCTGCTGGCCGCGGACCTGCCGCAGGAATCGCCGGGCATTTCCGGAGAAATGGTCCTCGATCTCCTGTGACGTCAGTCCCAGCATGTCCGCCACCTGCTTCTCTTGCCGCAACTGCTCGTAGATGACCAGCGTCGCCCGCGAATCGCAGTGGGGCGTCGTCTCCGTCGTGCCCTCGTAGTAGGTCCACGCCCGTCCGTAGGTGACGTACTTGCCCCGGGCGCACCCCGCCACCACGTTGTCCGATCCGAACATGACGCGCGAGCGGTCCTCGTGCTTCATCAGCAGGTACTGGGAGTAGAGGTCGTTCACGGCTGACGTGTCGTACCAGATGTTGGGCAGTCCGGTCAGGAACTGAATCGCCCGTTCCATCATGAAGCAGTTGAATGCCCGGGCGCAGTGGGCGAGGATCCACTGGGCGCGGGGATACTGCTTCGTGTAGTAGGCCAGGTCTTTCTGGTTGTCCTCGTCCGCCGGCCCCTCGGGTTTGGACATGTGCATGGTGATGGCCAGTCCGAGGTCGTGAGCCACCTCGATGAAGGATTCGGGCAGGAAGTCGCGAATGCGGCAGTGGGTGGGGTCCGGGGCGAAGACCCGGTAGGGTTTGAGGCCCAGGAAGCCGTGTCTTTTCACCTGGGCGGCCACGTATTCCGGCGTCATGTCGGGTGTGACCATCATGTTGACGGCCGACTCGGGGTCCTGCTTCATCTCCTCGGCCATCCAGTCGTTGTGGCCTTCCGTGTCGATCCCCCCCGGAATCGGCGTGCCGAGTACCAGGTAATGCATCTTGCGGCCCGGATACAGCTTCTCCGCCCAGACCAGGTGGTCTTGGTAGTCGATCTCCAGCCGGAGCCCGGTGGGGTTCGGGGGAAGCTTTCCCCGATGCCGTTCAGACCACATGTGCACGTGCATGTCGTAGACCGTATCCGGCACGAAATCGGCCAGTTCCTCGTCCCAGAAGCTCCGATCGAAATCCTGGTAGTCTAATCCGCTCATGTAGACTCCTCGCGATTGCAGGGGAAACTGCGGCTCGTTTCGTTTTGAACCGGTTCAGTGTACCCATATCGCGCACCCTTTTCAAGATCAAAAGAAACTTTGACTTTCCATCATTCGGGACGCACATTTCCCTCGAGATAACATGCAATCAGATCGCCATCTAATACGGAGGCTATCATGGCTGACGAACATGGCATGAACCGGCGTAGTTTCCTGCGCAACACGGTGCTGGGAGGCGCGGGCGTTTCGCTGATCGGCACGCCGGTCTGGGAGGCGGCCGCCCAGATGGTCAGCGGAACCACGATGCAGCAGGTGAACGGCATCGGACTCGACGATCCCACGCTGGTCCAGCTCAGCATAAACGAGAATCCCCTGGGCGCCTCGCAACGGGCGATCGAGGCGGTTGCCGGCAAGATGTTCGGCATGAACCGGTATACCATGCACGACCGGCTCGAGGAAGCCCTCGCGGCCCATCACGGTGTCGACGTCGAATCCGTTGTCCTGGGAGTGGGCTCGTCGGAGATCCTGCTCACGGCTACGCTGGCAGCCTTCTGGGAAAACCCGGGAAACGCGGTCACGGCCTTCCCGTCCTACCGGTCCATACCGAGGACGGCGGAGGAACTCGGACAGGCCGTCAAGAAGGTGCCGCTGACCGGGGACTGGCAGATGGACCTGGACGCCATGGCGGCGGCGGTGGACGGGGGTACCCGGATCGTCAGCATCTGCAATCCGAACAATCCCACCGGACAGATTCTCGATGCGGCCGAACTGGAGCGGACGATCCGGGCGGTGCCTAAAGACGTCATCGTCTGCGTCGACGAGGCCTATATACAGTTTGTGGATGATCCCGATTATCCATCCATGATTTCCTTGACGAAGGAAGTGGAAAACCTGCTGATATCCAGGACCTTCTCGAAGGCTTACGGACTGGGTGGCATGCGGGTAGGTTACGGCATCGCTCACCCCGCGCTGCTTGAACGCATGGCGCGGTTCAGCATTGGTATGCTCAACAAGAACACCCTGTCCACCGTGGCCGCCCTCGCGGCGCTGGACGACCAGGAACACGTCCGACGGTCGGTGGAATCCACGCGCCAGGGCAAGGCTTTCCTGTACGCGGAACTCGAGGCGATGGGATACAGTCCGATCCGGACGCAGACGATCTTCGTCACCGTAGAAGTCGGTCCCAACGTGAACACGCTGATCGACCGCCTGTGGGAGAAGAAGGTTCAGGTCCGCCAGGCCTTCGACATGGAAGGCTTTATGCGCATATCCGTCGGCCTGCCCCGCGAAAACGAGGCATTCATCTCCGCCTTCAAGCGGGAACGCAGCGCGTTGTAGCCGATCGAACCTGCTGACAGGGCGGGGACGACCGGGCGCGCGTTTCGGCGCGTAGCAGGTGTGCGGCGCGTTTTAAGCCCGTGGTGTCAACCGTCGGCAGGATAACAAGGCGCGCGTTTCGGCGTGTCAGAAAGGTGCAGGGTCCAGATGAAGTACCCCAATCCGCTGAAACAGCGCATCCACGACGGCGAACTGCTGCTGGGCACCGTGCTGAATGCGCCCACCTCGTTCATGGCATCCCAGGTCTGCCGGTCCGACGTCGACTTCCTCTGGATCGACGCGGAACATTCCTCCATATGGGTCGAGCAACTGGACATGGTTCCGGTGATCGCGCGCCAGAACGACGTGGCGCCCATGATCCGCATCGCCTGGAACGACCCCGCCCTCGTCAAGAAGGCCTACGACATCGGCGCCGTGGCCGTCATGATACCCCAGGTCAACACGGCCGAGGAGGCGGAGCGCGCCGTACGGTACGCCCGGTACGCCCCGGAGGGCAACCGGGGCATTTCGCCTTACTGGGCCATGCTGGCTGGTCTGGATTTCAATCACGTGGTCCGGACGGCCAATGACGAGACCGTCCTCGTGCTCCAGATCGAAAGCCTGGAAGCCTACGAGAACCTCGACGAGATCATGCAGGTCAAGGGGATCGACGTGCTCTTCGTCGGCCCCACGGACCTGTCCGCCACCCTGGGCGTGATCACCCAGACGGAATCCAGGGAGGTACAGACGATTATGCGGGATGTTCCGAAGCGCCTGGAAGGTTCGGGGATCATGGCGGGCACCACCCTGGACAATATGGAGGAGATTCGGGAAAAGATCGACTGGGGCTACCGGTACATCAACGTCGGCAGCCCGATGGGCTACGGCATGCGGGTGTTGCAGGAGAATCTGGACAACCTGCGGAATGGATGAGCGGAATGATCAGTGAAGAACAGGTCCGAACCTTTAGTGAGCGGGGATGGTTGGTGGTTGAGGGTGTCTACGGTCCCGAAGAGGCCGACGAAGTAGCCCGATTGGCCGTGGAAACGGCGGATTCCATGGACGTAGAGGAATCTATGGCTGGCTACCTGCTGGACCGTTCCGAATCGGGCGAGTCCGCGCCCCGGAAGATCGACAGTCCCTACCTTCGGAATCCGATGTTCCGTGATTTCGCCCTGGATGGCCGGCTCCGGGACATACTCCGGCAGCTCACTGGTGAAGAACCCCTGCTCAAGAGCGACCAGCTCTTCATGAAACCGCCGCGGTTCGGGTCAGAGAAACCCTACCACCAGGACAACTTCTACTTCCGGTGCACGCCTGGCCGCCACGTGATCACGGCCTGGATCGCCCTCGACGACGTGGACGAGGAGAATGGCTGCCTCCGGTACATCTCCGGTTCGCACAAGAAGGGGATCATCGACCACGTGGAGGTCCTCGGGCAGCCCTACAACCTGGCGCCGCCGGACGACCTGATCGACTGGGAGATGGAAGCCTCCGCGCCCGTGCGCAAGGGCGGGGTGGTTTTCCACCACTCGGAGACGCTCCATTCGTCGCGCCGCAACACGTCGGACCGCTGGCGGCGCGGCTACGCGACGCACTGGGTTACCGCGTCGGTCACGACCGAAACGGACAACCTGGATGGTGCCTATTTTCGGCGGGAAGAGTACACGGAGTACGTGCGGGCGGTCGATCAGCGGAGGGACAGCGCGGCGCGAGTCTGGTCTGCGGACCGATAACCGCCTGCCAACGCTCGCCACGATCCTGTCCGGTAGGTCTCCAGTATGATGTTCGTGTCGACCAGCACGGTACCTTGATGCCGGGCCATGACGCCTCACAGTTCGATTGCGCACTGGACGTCATGTGCTGCGAAGAGATCCACGAGATCATCGACGCTGAGGTCGAGCAAGCCGGCGACACTTCGTACCGAGATGCATCCCTGCTCGATCGCCATTCCGAGCACTTTCATGAAGGGTCTCGAGAACAGGGCGGGCGGAACGTTCTCGGCGACGTCCGATCTGTTGTTGCGCAATGCCGCATCCGGCAAGGAACGCGCAACCACAGGTTTCAATTCGCCGAGTGCGACCAGCCGCCATCTCAGTGCCGAGACCGTCACGCGCAACTCGTTCGCCACCGAGTGTAGTTTCCGGATCAACTTGTCTTCAGTGAGATCCGACCAGCTTCCAAACCTCGCAAGTATGGCGGCCGGCATCAGAACCGCCGCCGCGAAGTTGTTGGTGAGTTGCTCGGTGCGGTTGCCTCCGGTTTCCATCGCTTCCTCGGTGTGTTCGGGCGGAATCGCATCCCAGGTCAGAATGTGAAACAGCTCATGGGCGAGATCAAAGTGGCGGCGTCCGATGATTTCACGTCGCGCAATGAGCACCGCGTCGAGCTCGGGCAGGCGGCAGGCCGCGCCCGAGATACCGCGCTCGGTGTCCATCATGAGGACCAGGATGCCGAGTTCGCGTTCCATGACTTCCATGAGGCGCATGGCGGGGATTTCACCTAGATCGAACTCGGTGGCGAACCGCTCGCCGGCCGCCATGGCGTCCTCGAAACGCGCGTGGCGGGTGAGCCCGAGCGACCGACGCATCAGCGGGGTTTCGTATCCGACCTGTGGCGCCAGCGCGCGGTATGCGCCGATCCAGCGTCCGGCGATTTGTTCACAGGCCTCGAGCCGTTCAGCGTCGACGCCGGTCTGACGCCAGGAGAAGCGTCCCTCACCCGCCAGCAGGAACGGGTCGGTAAAGTACTCGAGCGGTGCGCCCAGTCTTTCTACGGCGAGCAGCAGTTCCTCCGCTGTCACGCGTCTCGCACCCGTCTCGATGGCCGATACCGTCTGCCGATCCTTGAAGTCAAATAGGTTCGCTACACTTTCCTGCGATAGCCTGCGTTCCTCTCGCAACGCCTTGATCCGCCTTCCGATAAGCCCCGTCGTCATCCTTACCCTCCCGTCATTGGAAAATATTGCATATTATAATATGCAATATTTTTATGCGAATTGCAATATGTTTAAAATGCGGCCTCGGTATTCCTTCCGGCCCAGTAGGCATTTACTGTCGGAAGTGGGAGAATTGTTATGGGTCTGCTTTCGATTTGATTACATGCTTTGAAATGTGTATTTTGGGCAGGTTGCAAGATCATAAAACGGTATGTGATTCAACAGGTTGCAATCGTTCACCCGTGAGGGAAGATATCAGGGAGTGTTTAGATGACGACCGCATCGGCGACAGGAACCATCACCGATCTCATGTGGTCGGAGACGGCCGCAATATACGACGCGATCCTCACCCATCCATTCATCAAGGGGCTAACCTCAGGCGACCTCGACCGCTCGGCCTTCGAATTCTACACCGTCCAGGACGCGCTTTATCTCAAGGACTACGCCCGGGCCCTGAGCCTCGCCGCGGTCAAAGCGCCCGACGAGGCCACTATCATCCTCTTCAACGAGCATGCCAAGGGGTGTCTCGTGGAAGAGCGGGCCATGCAGGCAAACTTCTTCGACGTCTTCGGCCTGTCGTCGGAAGAGGTCTGGGCCACGCCCAAGGCACCGGTGTGCCAGGCCTATACGAGCTACCTGCTTTCCGTGGCCTATGGCCGGCCATTCCACGAGGTGGTGGCCGTGGTGCTCCCCTGCTACTGGATCTACTGGGAGGTGGGCAAGGCGTTGGCCGAGAAGGGTTCGCCCGATCCCATGTACCAGCAGTGGATCGACACCTACGCCGGCGAGCAGTTCGCCGAGTGCGTCGTCGCCGTCCTGGAGATCGCGAACCGGGTCGCGCGGGGCCTTCCCGAGGAGGACCGCGAGGCCATGCTTGGGCACTACATCACGACCAGCCGGTATGAGTGGATGTTCTGGGACATGGGTTATCGGAAGGAACAGTGGCCGGTTTGAGGGTGATGCCCACTGAAGGGAGGAGTGTGATGGAATACTCAGTGATGTTGGATGTAATCGATGAACCCGGTTTCGAGGGTTGCTACTATGCCCACATCCCGGCGCTGGATTTGACAACGCACGGGAAAGGTATAGATGGCGCGTTAGCGGCTGCCAAGGAACTTGCGGAAGTATGGATCGCCGAGAAGCGCGCGCAAGGAGAATCGGTGCCACGGGAATCGGGCGCGGTCATTGCCCGCATAGAGGTATCCGATGCCGTTCTCGGTTCGTGAGGTCCTGAGGAAGTTACGTCGCGCAGGATTCGTGGAGATTCGGCAATCTGGGTCCCACAAAGTGCTTCGTCACGCTGATGGTAGGCAAACGTACCTGTCTATGCATACTGGTACGTTACCAACGGGGACGTTGCACAAGATTCTAAAGCAAGCCGGACTGAGTCGTGACGAGTTTATTGATCTCTAGGCGTGCGCGTTCCTAACTAGTCCTGCGAGGCGTTGAACCAGGAGGGTGGGCGCCACATCGCTTTTGGCTTAGCGAATATCCACAGGAAATCGACACATACGATGACGAACCACGAAGCCGAATACTGGCGCATGGCCGACGCCCTGCGGGGCAGCATGGACGCCGAGTACATCGCGGAGAACATCTTCTGGGTGCCTCCCGAGGCCCGATGGCAACATCTCAAGAGCCAGGCTCGCCAGCCTACCATCGGGCGGTTGATCGACGACGCCATGGTGGCCATCGAGCGGGACAACCCAGCGCTTAAGGACGTGCTGCCGAAGGAATACGCCCGGCCAGCCTTGGACAAGACCCGGTTGGGACAGGTGGTCGACATGGTGAGCAATATCAAGGTTGGCGGTGCTGAAGCTCGCGCCACGGACGTGCTGGGCAGCGTCTACGAGTACTTCCTGGAACAGTTCGCCCTGGCCGAGGGCCGCAAGGGCGGCGAGTTCTACACCCCGCGCTCGGTCGTGCGCCTCTTGGTGGAGATGCTGGAACCGTACCAGGGCCGCGTCTACGACCCCTGCTGCGGCTCCTCCGGCATGTTCGTTCAGTCGGTGGAGTTCATCCGCACCCACGCCAGCGGCAACGGGAACGTGGGTAAAGCCACGGGCGACGTCTCCATCTACGGCCAGGAGTCCAACTACACGACCTGGCGCATGGCCAGGATGAACCTTGCGATCCGGGGCATCGCGGGCCTGATCGAACACGGCGACAGTTTCCACAACGATCGCCACCCGGACCTGCGGGCCGACTACATCCTCGCCAATCCGCCCTTCAACGTCTCCGACTGGGGCGGCGACCGGCTGCGCGACGACAGGCGGTGGGAGTACGGTGTCCCGCCCGTGGGCAACGCCAACTTCGCCTGGGTGCAGCACTTCCTGTATCACCTCGCGCCGCGAGGCACGGCGGGTTTCGTCCTGGCCAACGGCTCCATGTCGTCGAACCAGTCCGGCGAAGGGGAGATCCGCAAGAACATCATCGAAGCCGGCCTGGTGGACTGCATCATCGCCCTGCCGGGCCAGCTCTTCCGTTCCACCCAGATACCGGCCTGCCTCTGGTTCCTATCCCGCGGCCGCCTCAACGGAGCGCACCGGGACCGCCAGGGCGAAACGCTCTTCATCGACGCCCGCAAGCTGGGACACATGCTCGACCGCACCCGCCGCGACCTGTCTCAGGAGGACATCGAACGCGTCGCCGACACCTACCATGCCTGGCGAGGAAGCGAGGAGGCTACCGTGTACGAGGACGTCCCCGGATTCTGCAAGAGCGCAACGCTCGACGAGATCCGCAAACACGGCCACGTCCTCACTCCAGGCCGGTACGTCGGCGTGCCGCCGCAGGAGGACGACGGCGAACCCTTCGAGGAGAAGATGACCCGTCTCTCGGCCCAATGGCGCGAGCAGCAGGCCGAGGCCGAGCGGCTGGATAAGGAAATCGAGGCGAACTTGGCGCGGCTGGGGTTTGGGGAGCGATAGGGTTCTGGGTACATACATTAGAATCAGAGGACTGGAGCGACTTCGATGTCGCCATAGCCGACGGCGTGGACTAATGACCTCTTTCCCCGGCGGTATGCGGTGTACATTACCGATCTGAATCCCACCATAGGCACTGAGATTCGCGGTGTCAGTTCGGTGGTGGATGCTGTGGTTACGGCAGCGGAGCGAGAAGCTTGCGTGAAGTTACAGGCTACTGTTTTTACAAGTCCGTTTATTCGTTGGCGGGTTTCTACTACTAGCGTTACGGTTCTATAAGAATGAACGAGCTAGACCTGTACCTACGGTATTTCATAGCGACAATGTTTGTGCAGCATAAAACAGGAGGTATGGCATGAAACCGCTAAGGAGTTGTACTAAGCCATTGAAAGTTTCATTATGCGTGTTTCTACAGATCTTTCTGTTGAACTTAATGGTGGGATTTACAGTATCCCCTGCATTGGCACAGGTGGAGGATCTCAGGCTGACCTGTAGGTTTGTTGAACCGGACGATCCGGTAACGAGAGAAGGGTTCATTTGGCAGAAAGACGTTATTAATGTTGAGTACGAGTTTACTAATATCTCAGGTGAACATCTGATGATTCCAGATCCAACACGTTACAAATTCGATGTTACATTCACTACGGCGAAAAACGATACATTAGATTACAGGAGTGCACGGGTCATAACGTATTCTGGAATCACTCAGTGGGATTATGCACTTGTTGGATTGTATGACGGTGCGACTATGAAGTTTATGACGAACATCGTTGGGGATACAAGAGAATCCCGAGACCGTTCAGGGACAGGACTGGGTGTGTCTGAAGAAATCGAGTATCCGTTCATTAAAGGTGAAATCTACAGAGTACATAGTAAATTCCGTTCTGAAATGAAGGGATTCGTAGAAACTTATGGGGACGAATACCGCATCTGGAATGGAGAGATATCATGTGAAGACACCCTAGAGTTTAGGTATGAATGACTCGCGCAGACCAACCCACCGGCACAGCCTTCTTTCCCAGTTACCCTATGGACGGCAGCCGGACATCAAACGCTCCTCTGTATCTGAGTCTAAAAAGCCACTCAAGTCCTTCCCTATCCCCCCGATGAACAACGCCCACCTTCCCGACCTCTGTTGGACAAGCCGAATCTTGCCAATGCCCTGACTCACAGGATCCAATCTCCATTTGTTAAGTAGCGCCTCACCGGTGTTATCAGGCCTTTGAATCCCCGTACAGGCCTTCTCCATGGCGCCATCCCGCCATCTGACATTTTCTTACGAGAATCCCACGTTTTTCTCTACTAAGTAAGAACACAACCGTAAGAACGCAGGCTGTACGGATAGTCAGCCTGACTTCGTACGAAACCGTCGCTTTCGGGTCGCTGAACCGCGTGCGTAGCGCGACTGTGAAAGCGAACCGCCGGAGGAAAATCGTCATGAGTGTCGATATCGTTCGAGGTACCAGCCAGAAGCCCGTGGCAAGCGATGCGTTGGTGGAGGTCGTCTCTAAGCAAACCGCATTGTCGGGGCGCTTGTTCATCGGCTATCCGATTATCAGCACGTCCGATGGACTCCAGTTGATGGACGCCTTGTTGATTTCGGCTGATAAGGGAATCATCGTGTTCGATCTGATCGAGGGGCACGAAACGGGCGGTTACGGGGTGCGGCAGGACGATTCGGTCAATAAGCTCGAAGCCCGGCTTAAGGCTCACCAGAAACTGATGAACCGCCGGGATCTTATGGTTCCCATCCATGCTATCTCATTTGCCCCCGCACTAAGCAATCTGGATCCATACCGATTCGAGAATTACCCGCTCGCGAACGCCTCCTCCCTCATACAGGAACTGAACCGGTTCACATGGTCGGGTCCTCATGACCAGGAGATGTACGGGAAGGCGCTTTCGGTGATCGAGAACATTTCCACGATGCATAAAAAGGGACTCAACCGGAGTGTTGCGAAGGAGAACTCCAAAGGCGCGAAACTGGAACTGCTTGAGAAATCGATCGCGACACTGGACAGCATGCAGAGCAGAGGCGTCATCGAAACGGTCGAAGGCGTGCAACGTATCCGGGGTCTGGCGGGTTCGGGCAAAACCATCGTTCTGGCGCTCAAGGCGGCCTATATCCATGCGTATCATCCTGACTGGCGTATCGCAGTCACATTCAATTCACGTTCCCTCAAGGATCATTTTCGTCGCCTGATCAACAACTTCTTCATAGAACAAACCGGCGTAGAGCCCGATTGGAACAGGCTGCGTATCATAAATGCCTGGGGGGCCTGGCGGGGTAAAGATCGCGGGGGGCTCTATTACGAGTTCTGTCGCCTGCACGGCCTGGGTTTTTTCGATTTCGCAAAGGCGCGCAGCAGATTCGGACAAGGCAGGGAGTTCGCGGGGGCGTGCGAATACGCCCTCATGTTTGCGCAAGAACCCAAACCAGTCTACGACGCGATACTCGTGGACGAGGCGCAGGATCTATCGCCCATGTTTCTGAGGCTCTGCTACGAGTTGCTCAAACCCCCCAGGAGACTGGTGTATGCCTATGACGAACTGCAGAATCTCGGTGGCGGCTCCCTGCCTGCTCCCGAGGAGATTTTCGGGAAAAGTACGGATGGATCGACCAAAGTTCGGTTTGACGCCACCAGTCCTCTCGCGCCGCAACGTGATATCATGCTGTCGAAATGCTACCGCAACTCGAAGCCGGTTCTGGCCACGGCGCTTGCCCTTGGACTCGGGATATACCGGAAACCGCCCGATGCGACGGAAACCGGTCTGGTCCAGATGTTCGACCGGGCACGTTTATGGGAAGACATCGGTTACAGGGTGCGGGACGGTGCCTTGCGCGACGGCTCGAACGTAACGCTTGACAGAACGGAAGATACAAGTCCGGGATTTCTGGAAAGCCATTCGGACCTCGACGACCTGATTCGTTTTGTCTCCTTCAGAAACGAATATGACCAGACGGACTGGCTGACGGAGGCCATTGCTGAAAACCTCAGTCAGGACGAACTGCGGCACGAAGACATCATGGTAATCAACCCCGATCCTCGTGCGACACGTGAGAAGTTCGATCCGATACACCGCCGTTTGAAGGAATTGGGCATCAATTCCCATCTCGCCGGTGTCGACACGGATCCGAATACATTCTTTCAACCGGGCAACGCCTCGGTGACCTTCACCGGGGTTCACCGCGCCAAGGGAAACGAAGCCGGAATGGTCTACATCATCAATGCCCATGATTGCCATTCAGCGGTTCGTAATCTGGCGAGAACGCGCAACCGCCTGTTTGCGGCGATCACGCGAAGCAAGGCGTGGGTTCGCGTGCTTGGTTTCGGCGAATCCATGGCCATGTTGAAATCAGAGTATGAAAAACTGAAAGCGCGGCATTTCGAGTTGCGGTTTACCTATCCGACCTCGGAGCAGCGGGACCACTTGCGGGTCATCCATAGTGATATGACGCCGGAAGAATCCAAACGCCTCAAGAACCGCGACAGACATCTGGATGATCTTCTGAAGGAGCTCGAGTCCGGCGAGGTACAAATCGAAGATCTGGACGAGGACACCGTCGCCCGATTCAGGAAGATCCTGGCGAAATAGCGTTGTTCGACCTGCTTACTTATCTGGTTTGGATCCTGAGCGCGCACAGCCTGGTTTACGTTCGATCGTTTCCGATCAGGTTCCGCAGAATGCTCACCAGCGTCTGGCCTGGTCCATTTTCGGTGTAACCCGCGAGTTCGAATGTCCGACTACCTCTTCTCCGCACCACGATCTCGCTCCAGAAGAAATACCCTTCCTTTAACTGTACTTCCGCCAGGTCTGCGATATCGTAGAGGGTCCCGGCGTTGTTGTTGACCAGGTGGTTGGAACGGGTGATGGCCATCCCCTCCTCGCCTGAACCGTCTATATCGTAGAACACCAGCAGATCGTTCACCGTCGTGGCTACCCCTGTGAAGCGGTGGCTCAGCTGCAGAGCAACGATGAAGTTCGCAGCCCGGTCGGCGTCGATTTCAGGACAGATGTACAGGCCGGCCCTGACATCGGTCCGGATACCGCGTGCGGCGTTCCGTATCCGTTGGGCAGCCGGATCGGCCGACGATCTGGCTCCCGAGCGGTCGGAGGCGCTGGTTCGGGTATGTTCCGTCCGGGTTTGGGATGATCGAGAGGAAGTGCGATACTGAGACGCCGACTGCCGTTGGGAGGATGACCTGTTAGCGGAAGGCATCCGCAGTTTTTCCGGATTTCGGACAAGCCACAGGTAGGCCTCGTTGATCTCCGTGAACTTTGCCGTCGCACGATCTTTCACCCGGTCGGGCACCTTGTCCGGATGCCAGATCAGCGCCAGTTCCCGGTACGATTTCTTCACGTCATCAAGCGACGCGCCTGGAGCGAGGTCAAGTGAATGTAGCGCCCTGTTCGTCGTATCGTCCATACATGGTTATTTAAGCTATGCAAAGGGTTGTCTCAAGGGATTTGTGCCGGTATATTTACCACGGAGATTTTCCTGACCGGCGAAACCTGTTTACGACCATCATTCGTACTTCCGAACGGGGACCGAACATGCCCATCACCGACGCCCTGCCTGAAATGAAGCGGGAACTGAGATTTTTCCCGGCAAGAAACGAGAACCCCCAAACGCTTTCCCGCGAACAGATCGATTTTTTTAATGCGAACGGGTATCTCTGCCCGCTCGACGTCTTCACCCCGCAGGAAGCCGAGGAGAACCGCCTGTATTTCGAAGACCTGATGGCCCGCGCCGAGCAGGAAGGGTATAACAGCTACTCGATCAACGGCTGGCAGCGGCATTGCGAGGGTATCTACAACCTGGCCATGAACAAGCGTATTCTGGACTACGCGGAAGACCTGGTCGGGGAGACGCTGATCTGCGAGATGACGCATTATTTCTGCAAGATGCCGGGGGACGTGCAGCGCGTGAGCTGGCACCAGGACGCGTCCTACTGGCCCCTGACTCCGAGCAAGGTAGTGACGATCTGGCTGGCCATCGACGACGTGGGCGAGGAAAACGGGCCCATGACGGTCATCCCCGGTTCCCACCTCCACGGACAGATTCCCTTCGAGAACAGCACGGAAGCCGAACGGAACGTCTTGGGACAGACCGTCCACGACCCGCACAGGTGGGGCGGCGATCCCGTGCCCTTCGTCATGAAGGCGGGCCAGATCTCCATGCACACCGACTTGTTGCTGCACGGGTCCGAGCCGAACGTATCCAATCGCCGGCGTTGCGGCCTGACCATACGGTACCTGCCGCCTGACGTGCGAGGCCGCTATCCCGAGTACCACCGGGCCGTGATCTGCCGGGGCAGCGATCCCTCGGGTTACTGGAGGCCCGTACCCCGACCTGTCGGCGACAGGATTCCTCCACGCAATCGCTAGTATCTACGTTGTATATACGGGGTTAGAGTTCGGTTGTTTGGGTCGATTCCGGGGTGGAATCTACGCAGACAGCGGCCTGCAGTGTTTGCACGGCCGGCACCCGCCGTTCGTCGCGTCCTCGGTACTGCTGAATTCAAGGCGGTGCCGCGGCTGGACCCGCCGGGCGTCGCGGCAGGTCGGATAACAGTAGATCCCGGTCGTCCGGCTGCCGATGAAGCGCACGCCGCGCTGCTTCCAGTTCGCCAGATCCTCCCGCGGAATCCCTTCCCGTTCCAGCAGCGTCCATTTCATTTCCGGCCCGTAATAATAGTTTCCCACGCCTCCGGTCGAGGGTACGAGCCGGTGGCAGGGCATCAGGAAGGGTACGGGATTGCGGGCCATGACCGTTCCGACGGCCCGGATGGCCTTCGGCCTGCCCACCTCCCGGGCGAGCCAGGCATAGGGACGGACCTCGCCCGCCGGTATCCTGGCCAAATGCTCCAGCACGGTCTTTTCGAATTCGGTCAACCCTTCGAGGGTAACCGGTGGAGGCGTGGTTTTTTCTCCTTTTATGGCCCGTCTGACCGCCTCGGCATACGCTTCGGGCAGCGAACCTCTGACCGTGGTCCGTCTCAGCCTGTCTTTGTAGTAGGATTCGAAGGCGCCGTCCTCCTCCACTTCGAGTTTCACCGCCGATATGCCCTTGGGCGTGAATCCCACGTGGGCAGGTCCGAAATCCGTGTCAATCACATCGTATCTATCTGCAATCCTGATCATGACTTCCTCCTCAATCCCCGCGGGGGCGGACAGTTTCAGTTTGGGTGATTCCACGGCTAGGTTTTTGAGAAAGGCAGCCTCTTCACGGAAATCGGCACACCTTTCCAGGTGTTCCGCCACGGACCGGATCGCCTCATCGTCCGCCTCGCCGGTCCTGATTTGATCCAGGTGCTGTCTCGCTTCGTTAATATCCACTGGGACCATCCTCCATGAGTCTGCGAAGTTTACGTAGCGCACGGTACACTTTGCCCCGCAGCGCAGATTCCGATGAGCCGGTGACCGTCGCGATTTCCGCGTAGGTGTATTGCTCGATGAATCGCAGGATAATCAGTTCCCGACTCTCCCTTCCCAGTTTTTCGAGGGCCGTCTGTATCGCACTTGACCGTTCGTTTAAGGGGTCGAAGGCCTGAGTCTGCATGTTGTCTTTCATTCTGGCCAGCGTGTCGTCTTTGCGTTTGCGCGACCTCAGCCTGTTCAGCGCCAGATTCCGAACGATGCGGTACAGCCAGGGACGGATTTCGAGCGTCCGGCAACGCTCCGTATCGTACTTTCCGGTGAGCGTTTCGTAAGCCTTGACAAAGACTTCCTGTGTAACGTCGAGGGCGTCGTCCGAACCGCCAAGCATATGGAAGGCGTAGGTGAAGAGCCTGTCCTGGTATGATTCCACCAGGTCCGACACCGCGTCTCTGTTGCCGTTATGTATTTCGAGCGCGATGCATCGTCCCTCTTCGTGCGTCATGTACAGTCCTTTGCTGGCCGGCGCTTATTCGGTACCAATCTTACAACACCGTGTACCTGACTTTCGTTCGTGGGTAATTCTGTTTTTTGATGGTAGCTGCTTCAGGTGGGAATCGAGCAACTGGTGCTATGTGTGAAGTTTCCTATGCGAAGGGAGTCAGTCAAGGCCTCGTTCCGGTTACACCAAACCGGCTGCTTACCCGCCTCCCCCCAATACCCGCTCCCAGAATCCCTTAGTATCGGCGTCCCGATCCCCCTCCTCCGCGATATAAATCGTGAAGGCCGTGTTCCCGATCTGCTCGCCCCGCCAGGATCGGAAACCCCGTTTGTTCGGTTCGAGGGCGTCCCCCTTGATGTTCGATTTCCAGATTTGATTCATCGTCGGGTACCACACGAAGAGGCCACCCACTTCCTCTACCAGGATGCGTTCGGCCTGCCGGTAGACGTCCATCCGCTTCCGGTAGTCGCCGACGACGCCGCCCGCCTCGACCACGAGCCGGTCGAAACGGTCGTGTTTCCAGGCGTGGCGGCCCGATGAAAGCCAGAGGTTCATCAGGCTGCTAGGATCGATGAAGTCGGCCCCGAACCGGACGAGTCCCAGGGGAAGCTGGTGGCTGTTGATCGCGTCCATGAAGATCTTGACCTCCATGTTGCGCACCGCCAGGTCGATCCCAAGGTTCTGCTTGATCATGGCGTGGATCGCCTCGCCGGCTTCATGCACCGGACGCACGTCGCGCCGGACCCACATCTCCACCCGTGGAAATCCCTTGCCGTCAGGGTATCCCGCCTCGGCGAGCAGCTTGCGTCCCAGGGCGGGGTCGTAACGCTGGACGGGTTTCAGTGCTTCGGTCGCTTCCGCCGGGAAGCCGGGCGGGAGCATGGAGTAGGCGGGGATCGCGAAGCCCTGGAGCGCGGATTCGCACACGGCGTCCCGGTCGATCGCGTGGCTGAAGGCCTGCCGGACCTTCAGGTTGTCGAAGGGCGGGTTGTAGGTGTCCATCGTGAGGTAGTAGGTGGCAAAATCCGTGTAGGAATGCAACTCCCGGCTCAAATGCGGATCGGTCTTGATCCGGGCCAGTTCGGCGTGGTTCGTTATGAGACCGAAATCCACCTCGCCGGCCTCGTAGGAGGCGAGCAGGGGCGGCGGCGTCGATGCGTTGTGCAGCTTGGCGATCAGCGTCTCCAGGTAGGGCCGCGCGGCGCCGTGGTACCGGGGATTGGCCTTGAGCACGACCCGGTCTGCCTTGGTCCACTTCTCGAGATAGAAGGGGCCGCTGGCGATGGAGGTTTCCGGGCTCGTGGACCAGGCGTCGCCGTACTTCTCCACCGCCTGGCGGGGTGAGACCCAGCTGTCCACCATCAGATCCGGCATGTAGGCGCAGGGTTCGTCGGTCTCGATGAGCAGGATGTAGTCGTCGATCGCGTGGACGCCCAGCGAATCGAGGGGCAGCTCCCGGCCCACGACGCGGCCCCAGTTCTTGATCGGACGGTAATACCACTCCACGTCGTAGGCGTTTTCCGGATCGGCCCCACGCCGCAGGGTAAACACGTAGTCGTGGGCGGTGAGTGGCTTGCCGTCGGAAAACTCCAGGTCTTCCCGCAGGTAGAAATACCATCCCAGCCCGTCGGCCGTGGGTTCCCAGCGGTTCGCCGCCGCCGGGATCAGGTTGAAGTCCTTGTCGAAACGGATCAGCGGTTCCGCGATGATCCGGTGCCCGTAGGTTCCCTTGTAGATCGTGCGGAACCACTCCATGTAGGTGTTATCGAGTTGAAATGTGCGGACGTACTGCTCCGAGGGCGGCGCCGCGTCGGGCGGCAGTTCCACGCCCGCGGAATTGACGTACCGCGCGGCAGGCTCTTCTACGGCCGGACCGCCCAGGACGCGCAGGATTCCGGCCGCGGCCCCGGAGAAGATCACGGCGATGGCAATGGCGCGGGCCATTTTGCGCATGTAGGGACCAACGCGGGCATTGGTGATCATGGAGGGACCATCCGTTGGTCACGATGGGGGGCTGTTCACGATGGACGGGTCGTAAAGTACCTTATTCCCTTTCCGCCCCCGCGTCAAGTGAAGGACGGTGATTCGGCTTGACCCGGCTCAGACGGTCTTTATTTTGCACGTGGACACGAACCGGCCGGGTGAATCACCGCATGGATTCCTTCCTCGTATCTCAGGCGCTGGCCGCCGTCGCTTTCACGTGCGGCGTCGTCTCCTTCCAGTGCAAGAAGCGCCGCAACGTGTTGCTCTGGTTGAGTGCTTCGGCGTTGACGAACGCCTTCCATTTTTTCGTGCTCGGAAGAAACAGCGCCGGCACCCTGTATGTCGTCATGGGCGTCCGGGTCTTCACGGCGGCCTTTACGACCGACCGGCGCCTGATGTACGTGTTCATGGCGTTGATCCTGGCCGGTTTCTTCTTTTCCTACGAACGTCCTCTTGACATCCTGGCGCTATTCGGTTCCCTGCTGCCCACCTACGGAAATTTCCAGAAATCCGACCGCAAGGTACGGCTGATCTACATGGCCTGTGCGGTGACCTGGATGGTACACAACTACCTGGCCGGCAGCCCGGTCGCGGTGCTCATGGAGACCACGTTCCTGGTCAGCAACATGATCGGGTACTGGCGGATATATCGATTCGCGATTAAGGCTTGATAAGGCAAGTCTGGCAGAGGACATGTCGCGCCCTCGGCCCTATCCGTACATCCGGATCGGGGTCTTGATGTAGGAGATAACGGGGTTTGTAAGCAGGATCTAAGAAAACTGCCTCGGTTGATGACCAATTGCAGAAACTTGGAAGGGACTTCATGTGGTTTTACCACAAGTGGCGGATGAGACTGACCCCGCCTAATATCAAGAGCATAACAACTCCGCCTGTAATTAGTCTCACAATCAAGGGCCTACCAGCGATTTTACGTATCTCGTATAACTCACGAGTTTTGCGTTTCACAAATTCCGGCAATTCTTCATATGGCTCGGCAGTCTCACCTTTTAAGCCCGCTTCTATCGCGTCCGCTAAGATCACTTCTTGGTTCCATTCGTGCGATGCCCCCCATTCTTCTATCACATCTGATATTGGATTCCCATACAGTTTAACTCGCTCGACGTTATCCTTAATATGTTCCCACACCACATCTCGATTAACTAATGGATCGTTTAGGATTTCAGCCGTGTTTTTTAGTACGTTTATGAGGCAGTCAATGTCTTGTAGTAGATCGTAGGCCCTTGCGCTTTTCAGGTTAATGACACTAAACACGATCTTAGATACACTGGTTGTCATTACTCGATTTCTCCTTAGTCACTTCCGGCTACAGATCGAAGTTGGCTTTAAGGTAATCCGTCAGGGCGGCTTCAACGGACTGCCGAACACCATTTCTCAGATATTGCTCACTCGCTATCCTTAGAAGTAGAAACTATCCCTCCGTAGTTGTAATCATACGTGAACCTAAGAAAAGAATACTCATCCGGTTGCCAATCGACCGGGAACGTGTATCTGCCAAACTCTACCTGAATATAGTTGACTACAGACAGGTTGTTTCCTAGCGGCAAACACGAAATGTTTACAGTTAACAACAACTCATCGTAACTCCAAGACTCGGTACGTTTGATACGCGACTGTGCAAGCTCGTTGGTTACAATCTGTTCATACGAACCCCAGCAGTCGTCCTCCTGATAGAAAGATACATATAGTTCATTGGGATTTGGTTTTTTAAGATGCCCCTGTGGTAATTCCTTCGACTGACCATATGTGGCTTGTAGCCCAATCATCAATGTAAAAACCAGTACGTTTCGAACGATCCGTAGCAGTGTCATAGCCTCACCCTGTTGCTATATACCTTTACATGGAAAACAGAATCGACATGGTATCTTAAATCAATCAAATTTCTCGGACAGGGGGTAGTGAATCATTCGCCGGAGATAAAACCATGGCAAAAAGAAAGCGAATATGTGTGTACTGTGGATCACAGGAGAAATCAACCAAAGATCACATTCCACCCAAATGCCTGTTTGCAGATCTACCGGATGATCTCATTACGGTGGATAGTTGTAAGACATGCAATAATGGGGCATCAAAAGACGATGAATATCTGCGTGATTTACTGATCCGGGAAAGGCGCACCGAGAATCACTCCGAGGCTCGCAAGGTACGACAGAAGTTTTATAGGGCATTACAGCGTGAGGAGTCACGTGGGTATACCAAGTCCATTGTGGATAATATCGTACCCTTAGATGTGTTCACACAAGCTGGGATTTACATTGGGAGTGCCGGTGGTTACGAGGTTGACCATGAACGCCTTGACCGAGTAGTTGAAAGAATCATAAAAGGGCTTTACTCAAACACCCACCGAACAAGATTACCTGATAGTTATGAAGTCGAGGTTTGGGACGATAATTACTTGGCCGAATTCGATCAAGATACACAGGATGAGTTTCTCAGACCTTTCATGTCTATGAATGGTCAACCACCTACCAAAGCCATTGGTAATGGAGTATTCGCGTATTGGTATCTTCAGGCGGTTGACAGTGACTTCGTGACGGCATGGGTTTTAAGGTTCTACAACAGCGTGTTTATGTTCTGTAAAACCGTGCCGAAGGATTAACCGAACCGACGAAGTAGAACTCAACTATGTAAGATTCCTTCCATAATAACCTTCCTGGGTGTTGATCTCCGGGGCACGTGTTTTTAGTCAGGACTGTTCGCCGTTCGCAAGTGGACGGAATAGTAGGTTCAAATCAATACCCGAATTCGCGCCCTCGGCCCCTATCCGTACATCCGGATCGGGGTCGGCTCGGTCGGTTTGTTCTTGCGGGGCGGACGCTGCGCCGTGACCTTCAGCGCCTCCTCCCAGCCGCGATTCCAGGTGGCGTAATCCGATAGCACGAATTCGGGATGGCGCCGGCTTCGGACAATGAAGTTGGGGTAGAACGAGCGGCCCGTGGGCAGGCCGGTCTGTTGATACCGCAGGTCGAGGCTCCACCGGATCGTACCGGAACGGTTGGGGATGGACCGGTGTGGAATCAGTTTGTGCATGAGCAGGACGTCGCCTTTTTTCATCGGAAGCGACAGGACCTCGCCCTCGGGCAGCCGGCCTTCTTCGATGCCGAATCCTTCACTCCAGTACACGGTCCGGTGGTGGTGCACCCGGGGTATGATCTGCAGGCACCCGTTCTCTTCGTCGGTGTCGCACAGGGGCAGCCATACGGTGAGGATGAACACGGGGTCGGCATCCTCGAGGTGCACCTGCGCGTCCTGGTGCCAGGGCGCCACGTTTTCCCTGATGCGCGCGGCCAGGGCTTCCTCGCCGCCATCACCGTTCCCGCCGTGTTCCGACAGGCCGGCCAGGTCCTCCGGCAGCTTGGCCCGCAGATGCTGGATGGGACTGCACGTGATTTCGGGTCCGACGAGGGATTCCACCAGGTCCAGGAGCCGGTGATTGCCCAGGAAGCGAAACAACGCTTCGGCCCGCATGTGCATGATGTCGATCTCGTCGTAGATCGCGGTGTTTTCCCGCGTGATCAGGGCGAGCCGCCGCTCGAAGGGCTCTCCTTCGTGCAGTTCGGTGATCCGTCCTTCCTCGTAAAGACCGCGGGCCCGGTTATCGACAAACGCTTCGATTCCGGTGATGACGGGATCCAGATCATCGCCGGTAAGCGCGCCTTCGACGATGACATAGCCTTCGTCCGCGAAGTGCCGAAACTGATCTTGAGTTAGCGCCATATTGGAAGTATTCTCCGCTGCATCCCGCGCCGCTACGCGGCTTTCGGAATGTGCGTGATCAGGTTCTGCAGGTGCCGCAACCGTTCGGGCGTGGCCGTGGAAAGCAAGGGCCCGTCCTCTCCGCCGAAAACTTCCCGCGTCGTATAGCCGTGTTGACGGATGATTTTCTTGAAGGCCTCGAGCGGAGGGCCGTCGGTGTGAAGTCCTGTAAACACGATCGTGAACATGCGCCTTCTCTTGCCGCCGCCCCACGCGCTGTGCTTGGTGGAATGGTTGAAGACGGCGAGGTCTCCCGGCCGGGTCTCGACGGCGACCGCCGGTACCTCGCTGCCGTGGAGTCCTCCCCAGACGCCTTTCTTGCCAGAAAGGTGCTTATGGACCGTTTCCGCGTATCCTTCGCCGAACCGGTGGCTTCCCGGAATGACCCGGAGCGCCCCGGAATCCTTCGTCATGGGATCCAGGTAGATGGCCATCTTGTAGAAGCGGATTGGCTCGGGCCACTGGGTGTCGGAGTGCCATCTCGTGTCGCCCACGTAAAGGTTCCCGTCGCTGTTCCAGTACTGGTACCGCTCGCCCAGCAGGCCTGCCGCGATACCGTGGATGCGGGGATCGTCCAGCAGCGTGCAGAGGTACGGGTCGTGGTTGATGAACGGTACGACGGCCAGCCGCTCCCGGCCTTCGTGGTCGTCGCCGCCGTTTTTCTTCAGCAGTCCGTCGAAGGCCTCTTCTATCTCACCGACCCTGTCGTCCAGCAGCCCGGGAAAGTGCAGATACCCGAAGGTATCCATGAATTCCTTCTGGTGTGATTCGAGTTGAAACATCGAAGTTCCCCAATGGTCTTTAGTCGAAAACCCTCAGTATTCCTCGAGCACGGATCCTTCTATCCCCCGTGTTCCGTCTTCATAAACATAATAGTACACGACCAGTACCCGACCATCCATCAATTCGACCGACCACGGATACCCGCAGTCCGGCTCCAGGGAATCGGCGCGCACGACGATATCCGGCGCGGTATCCAGGTCGCCGGCCTCGGGATCGAGGACCCGCGCCAGGCAGCCCCTCTGTCCCTCCCAACGGGTACCCACCGTGGCCAGGATGCGGCCGTCCCGCAGCCCCAGCAGGTGTCCGGGACATCCCCGCATGGTCGTCGACCGCCAGGGGGACCAGGTCTCGCCGCCGTCGTCCGAGTGCACTTCCACGAGGTGCACGTCCTGTTCGGGCGGTTGGTTCGGATGACAGCGGAAGAGCGCCAGGATTCTGCCGGATGGCGCCAGGTAGATGGCCGGTTCGCTGAAATGGGCGACGTCGTCCTCGGCGATACGGCCAGCAAAGGTCCAGGTACGCCCGCCATCCGTCGACGATTGCATCATGCCGAAAAAGGGCGGTCTGCCTTCCGGATGGTCCGTCGCCTTGCCGGGTAGCAGCATGCGCCCGTCCGGCATCTCGAGCAGCCCGCTCCGGCAGACCCCGGTGTGCGAGGCGGGATGGCCGTTCACGGCGTCTGGAAGCGGCGGAAACCGTTCGGGGTGCGACCAGGTGGTTCCATCATCCGTTGAACGCACGTGAAAGCCCACGCCGGGACGGGAGACCCAGGTATGCTTGGATACCTCCGGCGCCTGGGCGAGTTCCAGGTCCACCGTGCTGGCGTGCAGAAAGAGCTCGCCGCTGGAAAGCGTATGGGTTCCGAAGTCGATCACGCCGCCGTACGGGTAGGCCGTCACCAGTTCCGTCGGTCCCCAGGACTGCCCGTCATCGCCGGATCGGCAAGCCCGCACGTCGAAGAGAGGATGGCTGTGGTGGCTGAACCCCGTGGCGGGCGACCGGTGAAACAGCGTCAGCAGGTCGCCGCCGGACGTCCGGACAATGTTTGGATGGGCGCCGTACCAGCCCTCTTCGCGATAGATCGTTAAATGGTCTGCTATGCGCCATGCCATGGGGACTCAGCCTCCAGGTGTCATGCCCCGGTCATTCGTACCTGTTTATGATCAGCGAGATCGTCGATGGATTCAACAATATATCGGTGCCGGGTTCGCGGCAAATGGAAATATGAACACGATGCGCTACAACCCGCGACGGTTCGCCATTATTCAACCGGACATTGCGGCGAGCCGTCTGAACGCATCCGGTTCAGGACCGGTTTCAATGTGTCTGAGGATCTCGTCGGCACAGCTTTCGGCGCTCAGGGTAGATGTATCGACCTCAAGGTCGTAGATACCGGGTTGATGCACCTCCCGGTCCCAGATCCGCACCAGTTCAGGTACGGGCGTGTCGTCCGGAATTCCTTCTTCTCTGAGCCAGGTTTCCCTGCGGCGGCGCCAGACGACGTCGACGGGACAGCGCACGCCTGCGAAATACGCGTCCATTCCTTCCATGCGTTTGGCGCAATCGTAGAGGATGCCGCCCAGCGTTGCGTAATCGTCGTGATGCGCGACGTCGGCAACCACGTTCAGGCCCTTGCGGAGGTGGGTCGCGATGGAATCATAGAGCGCATCGTACATTACGGGTATCAACGGTTCGAGATCGGGCCTTTCGCCCCCCTTCCGGTCCGCGATACCGGCGGGCCGGAGCCCGATCCCGGGACGAAGTTTCGCCGGCGTGATTTCAATGAATCGATCGGCGCCGAGATTCATCCATGGTTCCCGTGACATCTGCTGGATGGCGGAAGCGATGCTGGATTTGCCCGATCTTGGCGCGCCGTTGAGTATGACGGCCGTGCCCGGCCGGATCTCAGATGGAGGCATGCCGCCCTTGTCCTGTAGACATGCTGTTTCGTACCGGAAGGCAACCCCGGACACCGGTTGAAAACGAGGCGGGCGAAATACGGCTTTCGCTGTGGATTATCCCGAATATACGGTGTATCTTCTACCGGACAAATCGGTATTTCTCCGTTACAGATCTGACTTTTGTCTTCTTCATCTTCCCAGCACGGTAGGATAAGGTCGATGGTTTCCAGGTGTATCAAGGGGAACTATGAACTCGCCGCCAGGATTGCAGGTGGGGGATCCGAACCGAGGGCGAACATCCGATTTTCCGGGGATGACGGTCCCGTGAGCATGTTTCTGGATATCGACGGGATAGGATTCCGCGTGGTCAGGGAGGCCGGTGGAAACCGTGAGGTTCTGAAGTACTACCCGGGCGGGGGACCGCCCCCCTGGAACGTCCGCGTGCTGAAGAAAGGCAACTTTTTCCGGTTTCGCGTGAACGGAAAATCGGGATGGGTCCGGGGCCCATCGGGCGAGTGGGACGGGATGTACGATAAGTGGGAGAACACCCTGGCCCTGGAGGGAACCGGGGGATGCGAATTCGAATCCTGTACGGTCTCGACGTTGCCGTGGCTGGACCAGAGAACGGAACCGGTCATCGCGCGGGGCCCGGCGGGCAGCCACTACGAGAAGCAGATCATCCCGGGCGCTATCGTTGAAATCGACAACCGTTTCTATATGTACTGCATGGCGGGCATGGAGGGCGCCCAGGAAGGGTCCTCCCGGCGCACGATCGCCGTGGCGGAAAGCGATGATCTGCTGTCATGGGAAGTGCACCCCGTTCCGGTTCTTTCCTACGCGGACGGTCCGGGCGACAACATCTACGTGAACGGCGCGGTCATCAAACCCGAAGGCCAGGTCGTCATCATGTATGCCGTACAGCAGTACCCCGCCTGGCTCGGATTCATGATCGCGTCGGCCGACGACCCGAAAGGGCCTTTCAAGCCTCATCCCGGAAACCCCGTCTACCGGCATTTCAATGGCGCCGCCCACGAGTTCGACCTGCAGCGCGTGGATCAACCGGACTACCGGTACATCATGTGCTACGCCGGTTACACGCCGCGGCCGTCGGGAGGCTGGCCGGGCGGCGACCGGGGCTACCTGCTTTACAGCGATAATCTTGTAGACTGGCGCGAGGCCGAAGATAACCCGGTGTTCGGTCCGGAGACGACGGACGACTGGGACGCCGTGCACGTGCGGCCGCGGTCACTGAACCGCATCGGCGATACATGGTATCTATGGTACGAAGGCTGCAACGCGTGGACGCCGCCGGACTCGAAAGCAGCGCGGGAGCAATGGTGCGATTCGGTGGGCCTTGCCCGTTCATCGGACCTTAAAAACTGGACGTACTATCCGCGAAATCCTGCCCTTCCGGCCCTTGGAATCGGAGCAGAGCGATTCGACCACACCTGGACCGGCTGGCCGCGCATGGTCGTAAGGGGCGACACGGGATACGTGTTTTATACCGGAAACGCCCAGGTCGGCCTGAGGACGATATCGGTCCAACGCCTGGTGGACTGGTCGTCCGAGGGCGGCGAGACGTTTCGGATCGTTTAGACGGCACTATATTTGAACAGGTTGTCGCTCCCGCTGGGATTCACGCCGTCGTGCCAGAGGCACCGGCAGATAGACCACGAAGAACAGCACCAGCGCCACCACGTCGAGGATGGGGATGTACCAGGGCCACGGCGCAAAGAAGAAGGGCGAAACCGTACCCCAGGGCGGCCTCGACAGGTACATGTAGTTCGACCCGAGGAGCAGGTTGATGATCCCCACGGCCACGGCGAACAAATTCAGGACGATGAAAGCGCGGAAGAGTCCGCCCAGCGTGGGCCGCATGCCCAGGCCCCAGGTGGCGTACAGGACGCCCACGACGATACCGGAGTGGGTGATGAAATACTGGAAGAAACGCCACGAAGGGAAGCCGGTGTCTATGGCGCCTGGCGTGATCACGGCGTTGGCGGAACCGACGAGTCCCCAGAAGTAGGCGATCTCGTAGGCGTACCGGTTCCGGAATAACAGGGTTGCGGCCGTAAGAAGGTTCGCGACGCCGCAGATATGCAGCGGAAGGTGGTTGCGGACGATGTAGTCCGGACCGAATTGCAGGAGACGGTATCCCCAGGCCGAAAATTCGTTGACCAGCAGCATGGCCGCGAGCAGGTAGCCGATCGTCGCCGGCGTCCAGTCATCTCCCGCCCGTCGCGCGAGACCCGAGAGCAGGATGGGAAGAGCCAGGGTAAGCCCCATTACGAATAGATGAGGCGTCCCGAAAGTCTGGAATCCGGATGGCGTCATGATGTAGTTTGCATGGTGAGGGAATCACCGTATAGTCCTGAAGATACATCACGGCGCGCATCGGTCAACCCGCGCGGTCGGACCCGAACGCGGTCCGGGCCTAACCCATCGGCGCACCTTTTACCAATCCCATTGGCAGAACGAATTTCCCCATGATTACCCTTTTCGAAAATGGCCAGCCAAAGGCGCAGATCATGCTGTCCCCATCGGCCGGACAAGCGGAACGGCGGGCGGCCCGGGAATTCCAGCGCATCTTGAAGCGCATGGGCGGTGTCGAGCTGCCCATCCTTCGGGATCCGGCTGAGCCATCCGGGATCGGAAACAGTGGATCCCACTCCGCTCCCAAGCACCCCGCCGGCCGGGTGTTTATCGGATGGAGACCCCCGGAACTGAACATCGATCTCTCC